>NZ_CP015438.1:182500-482500 GCF_001634285.1 Anoxybacillus amylolyticus | reverse complement strand
GACGTTGCGAGTAATATTTTCGTTTTTTAAATTCTCTACCGCGGTATCTGTCGGGCAGAATAAAAATTCCGATACATGGTCTGTCATGATTCGATTAATTTCTTCTGGCATTTTTTTGTTAAAGCTGCGCAAGCCTGCTTCTACATGAATCACAGGGATATGGAGTTTCGCAGCAACAAGCGCCCCAGCAAGGGTGGAATTCGTGTCGCCATAGACGAGCACATAATCCGGTTGCTCGTTTAAAACAATTTCTTCTAATTTAATCATCATTTCTCCCGTTTGTTTGCCATGCGTACCCGAGCCGACTCCAAGATGATAGTCTGGTTTTGGAATGTTCAATTCCTCGAAGAAAATATCCGACATGTTCGCATCGTAATGTTGGCCCGTGTGAACGATAATTTCTGTATGTTTCTTTCGCAAGACGCGTGATACAGGAGCTGCTTTAATAAACTGTGGTCGCGCCCCTAAAATAGTAACAATTTTCATAACCCATCCTCCTCATCGTTAGCATTTCCATTATGACACATTTTCCACCGCCGCTTGTTGTCGAAAATCACGATCGACACGGCTTATAGCTACCATTGCAAGAAAATAAACCCAACTACCTAAGATAAATAACATATTCATGTGCTTTTCCTGCACATACACAATAGCAACGGTGCTAACCATCATATTCGCAAATAAAAAAGCCATTTTCGCAAATGACACAGGCACGTAGTATACTTGTTGGCTTTTTCGAAAGATGAACAATACAGCAAAGACGTATGTGGCGACGTTAGCAATTACTGCTCCCCAGTTGATAAAAAATGGTACGAGAGCGAAATTTAACAATATATTAAGAACTGCTGCGATTGTAAATATCTGGGTAATATAGCTCGTTTCTTTTTTAAAGAACAGACCGACTGAAATAATTAAGTAATAGAAGTTTAAAAAAGTAACACATGATAAAAAAGGAATATATGGATACGCTTCATAATAGTCAGCGGTAAAGAATGTTCTCATAACCCACGGACTAACTGTCGCTATCGCGATCACACCAACAAGCCCTAAAAGCAATAGCGCTATATAAATTTTAGAAAATATATATGGGCTATCTTCCTTATCTTTTACTGACATCGCATACGGGTGCCATGCCATCTGCACCCCGCTTGTAATCAGCGTAATCATCATCGCTAAACGAAGCGCAACCCCAAACACACCAACCTCTGCGAGCGAAGCAAACTGTTGGATGAAAAACGTGCTTGAATTGGCAATTACCCAAAACGCAATTGATGTCGGTGCTAAAGGAGCGGCATACGCCAACAACTCTTTTAATACTGACCATTCGATACGAAACTTCAAATAGTTCCATGTCATGCGCAACATCATGATAAACAACACAACGCTACTTATTAATCTTCCGATAAATAATGCACCTGGAGTTGGGGTCCAAAATTTCAGTGCGATATACGAAAGAATCGCGACAAGCAACATTTTCAACACAGTAAACAAGACTACTTTTTTCGTTTGAAACTCGAAGCGCATCACCGTCGTTGCCACGACGAAAATTGTATCTAACAACAACGTCAATAAATTAACATACAGCAAATCGACATAGTGTGGATTTTCTAATATTTTTTCCGAAAACCACGGACCAGCAATGACAACAAGCAAAAATAACACTGCAACAACAAACAGCCGGAAATACATGACGTTTTGCACATACAACAGCCGCTTATTCTTATCTTTCGTATCGTAATAGTAAAACGATAAAGCAGAATCTGTCCCGAAAATCACTAAAAACGTTAACATCGATGTCAGCCGATCTAAAATATCCACTACTCCGTATTGCGTCTTCGATAAAAAACTCGTGTACACCGGCAACATCACAAACGCAATCAATTTAGTGCCTACATTCATGAATGCGTAAAGGAGCGAATCCGCTCCTAAACGCTTAATTTGTGATAGCAATTATAACAACTCCCGTTCATCCACCATTTTGCTGAATTTCGCTGGAAGCCCTTTAACGACTGTTTTCGGCTCCGTATCTTTTGTCACGAGCGCCCCTGCAGCGACAAACGTTTCTTCGGCAATTGTAATTCCTGGCAAAATAATGGAGGCACCACCTACACGTGCACCGCGTTTAATCGTGGCACCTTTAATTTTCGAAAATCGTTCTTCCGTCCGCCCCATGTAATTGTCGTTTGTCGTGGTGACGCACGGAGCGATAAATACGTGATCTTCTAACGTCGAATATGCCGTAATATAAGAGTTTGATTGAATTTTTGTTCGATCGCCGATTTTTACATAGTTTTCGACACACACTCCACGCCCCACAATGACGTACTCGCCGATTTCCACGTTTTCCCGCACGCTTGCTAAATCTGCTACGAGCGTATTTGCTCCAATTACCGCACCGCGATAAATGACCGCATTCGCACCAATCGTACAATTTTCACCAATCACCAGTGCAGGGACGTCCCCGGTAAGTTTGACAGTACTCGTTTTTGCTGGTTTTGGCGGCTTCCCGAGCACCGCTCCATCGGCGACAGTCGTGCCGTCGCCAATGACCGTTCCTTCATGAATTGTCACGCGGTTGCCGATGATGACATTTTTTCCGATTGTTACTCCTTTTTCAATGACCGTAAAATAACCGACTTCTACCGTTTCGTCAAGCATAACTGAAGGATCAATAAAGTTCATTTGTCTTTTCTCCTCATCGTTATAGTTTTACGTACTTGTTCGGTTTTTCCACATCTTTTAACGCGTTGCGCGTATCGAAAATGACAGGGCTGTTTTGCGCAATCATTTCATAATCAAAGGTCGAATGGTCAGTTGTAATGAGTACGATGTCAGACTGCTGCAACAATTCTGGTGTAAGTGCCACTGTTTCAATGACGCGGTTGCACGCGCGGAACGATGGAACATATGGGTCAACGACCGTAAATTCCGCTCCATGTTGCTCTAATAGCTCGACAATTTTTAATACTGGAGACTCGCGCACATCGTCAATGTCTTTTTTATACGCAACCCCTAGCACAGTCACTTTTGAACCACGAAGTGCTTTTCCTTCCTCGTTTAAAATGTGCATCATACGATGGATGACGTATTCAGGCATCGCGTTGTTAATTTCGCCTGCCAATTCAATCAGGCGCGTATGATAGTTGTATTCGCGCGCTTTCCATGTTAAATAGAACGGGTCAATCGGGATGCAATGCCCCCCTAATCCAGGTCCTGGATAAAATGCCATAAAGCCGTACGGTTTCGTTTTCGCTGCTTCAATGACTTCCCACACATCGATGCCCATTCGTTCGCAAAGAATCGCCATCTCGTTTGCTAAGGCGATATTAATATGGCGGAACGTGTTCTCAAAAATTTTCTCCATTTCGGCGACCGCTGGACTCGATACTTCATGGACATCGCCTTCAAGTACCGAACGATAAAGAGCAGAAGCCACTTTCGTACATTTTTCTGTCACGCCACCAACTACTTTTGGTGTGTTTTTCGTTTTAAACACTTTATTCCCTGGATCGACGCGCTCTGGAGAGTAAGCAACGAATACCGTTTCTCCAACGACCAGTCCTTTTTTCTCCAATGCTGGCTTAACAATTTCTTCTGTCGTACCAGGGTATGTCGTAGATTCAAGTACAACTAACATACCTTCGTGTGCATATTTCGCAATCTCATTTGCCGAGCTTTCAACATAGGACGTATCTGGCTGATGATGCTCATCAAGCGGCGTTGGCACGGCAATCGCTACCGCATCCACTTCCGCAATGCGTGCATAGTCAGTTGTTGCTTGTAAATAGCCTTGTTTCACCATTTCATGTAAATCTTCATCGACGACATCACCGATATAGTTAATGCCGCTATTTACTTGGTCTACTCGGCTTTGTTGAATATCAAAACCAATGACTTTAAAACCTGCTTTTGCTTTTTCCACTGCAAGCGGCAAGCCGACATATCCTAACCCGACTACTCCGATAACTGCCTCTTTTTTCTCAATTTTATTTAACAATTGTTCATAATAGTTCATTGTGACCGTCCCTTTCTTATGATAGTGTAACTTTTCTTCCTGTTTCTGCTGATTCTAAAATCGCTAAAATAAGCTTCACAGGCGCAAGACCGTCTTCTCCTGTTACAATCGGCTCGCGATCTTCTCGTATCGCTTGAATCATATCTTCCACAATGCACTGATGCCCTGGTTTCCCAAACGGGTCGTTGTTAATCTCGGCGATGACTTGTGCTTTTTCTTCTTCTGTTACTCCTTCGATATCCCATGTCTCAATAAAATTCGCTGTTCGACCACTAATTTTTACCGATGCTTTTTCACCGAAAATCGCAATAGATTCTTCTAAGTTTTTCGGATAAATCGTGGTAGCCGCTTCAATGACTCCGAGCGCTCCATTTTTAAATTGAACGACTGCTGCCGCCACATCTTCTGTTTCAATATTGCGCAGCCTTGTCGTCACCATCGCTTGCACGGATTCCACTGGTCCCATTAACCAAAGCATTAAATCAAGGTCATGAATCGCTTGATTCATCAGCACGCCGCCATCAAATTCTTTCGTCCCACGCCACGATGCTTGGTCGTAGTACGCTTGGTTGCGATTCCATCGAACGGTGGCGTTAGCATGGCTCAACTTCCCGAACGCCCCTTCTTCCATTTTTTGTTTTAATTTTTGAATAGCAGGGCGGAAGCGGTTTGGATGAACAACTGCCAGCTTCACACCATTTTCTTTCGCCACGCGAATCATTTCCTCCGCGTCCTCTACTTTTAACGCCATTGGCTTTTCGACAATGATATGGCGTTTATGGTTTGCTACAATATTCGTCAGCTTCGCATGGAGCCCAGAAGGTACGCATATGTTAACTACAGCAATATCTTCATTTTCTTTTAACATCGTTTCTAAATCGGTATATGTTTTCACTTCCGCGGGAAGTCCCGTTAAACGCTCTGGGTTTGTGTCGCACACCGCGGCAAGCACCGCTCCTTCGGTGTTTTCAATTGCTTCAATATGTTTTTTGGCGATGTGCCCCATCCCGACAATTGCAAATTTAACCATGATAGTACCTCCTAGCATCAAACACATACTTCATCAAAGTAAGGAAAATAAAGGTCAAAAACACGCCTAATACAAGACCACTTGCCACTGCTTCTTTTGCATACGATTTCGATGGAGCGACTACTTCGGAAAGAACCGATGGATTTTCATAAAATGCTAAATCGCCTCGAACACGATTTGCCGTTTCCATCGTTTTCGTTAAATCGTTTTGCGCCTCCACTAGCAAATCGGTTATGCTTTCGATTTGCTGAGGGGTGAGAGACGATGAATTGAGCTTTTTGTTATAGCGGTCAATCCATGTTTGCAATGTTTTCGCCCGCTCGTCTAACGAGCTCAAGTACGTATTTGTTACAGCAAGCCGTTCTTTCGAATGTCTTTGCAGTTTTTCGTTATAATCCGCAACAATCGTACGCAAATCTTGTTCCACACTTTTTTCATCATTTCCTTTTACCGTGATTTTTACATATTTTTCTTCCGGTACCACAATATCCACAGTATTTTTCACGCTCGGCAGTTGCGCCATAATATTATCTGGGTTTGTTAAATCTGATACGTTAATCGATCCTGTAAACACGAGCGCTTTCCCCGTATATTTAGCATGGTTCAACACAAGTTGTACACCGAAAAACACTAGTAGTGCCGTCACCGGTGGAATAATCACAAACCAAATTCTCTTGTTCCAAAAATACGAAAGATATTCGTATAGCACGAACCTTTGTTTTTCCGCTGACAAAAGACTCACCGTCCTTATTCTAACTATTTTCGTATCTTCAGGTATTCAGTAAGAAAACGCCCCCTGCACGCAAGCGGCGACGTTTTCTCCTTCTATTACTTTTTATAAAACTCCACAATTTTCTCGACAACGTATTGTTGTTGCTCTACTTTCAACTCTGGGAACATCGGCAATGATACAGCTTCTTTTGCTGCTTTTTCCGCTTCAGGAAGGTCTCCTTCTTTATAGCCGAGCTCTTGGAATACTGGCTGTAAATGCAACGGAAGCGGATAGTACACCATTGTCGATACTCCGTTTTCTTTTAAGAACGCTTGTAGCTCGTCGCGTTTCGGTACACGAATTGTATATTGATGGAACACATGGTAATGACCATCCACTTCTACTGGGGTTACGACAACGTCACCAAGCATTTCTTTTAAGAGGTGCGTATACGTTGCCGCGCGTTCACGACGCAATTCCGACCACTCATTTAAGTGCGGGAATTTCACATTTAAAATCGCTGCTTGCATTTCGTCTAAGCGGCTATTGTATCCTAAGACGTGATGATAATACTTCGGTTTGCTTCCATGCACACGAATGACGCGGCATTTTTCTGCAATTTCCTCATCGTTCGTCACGATCATACCGCCGTCCCCGTAAGCACCTAAATTTTTCGTTGGGAAAAAGCTGTACGTTGCCGCCGTACCAAGTTCCCCAACATTTTTCCCTTTATATTTCGCGCCGATCGCCTGCGCAGCATCTTCAATGATAAAAAGTCCGCGTTTATTAGCAATTTCAACAATCGGATCCATATCGGCCATTTGACCATATAAATGAACTGGAAGAATTGCTTTTGTTTTTTCGGTAATCGCTTCTTCAATTTTTGCCGGATCGATATTAAACGTCACTGGGTCAATATCGACAAATACCGGTTTCGCGCCTGCGCGGACAATCGCACCGCCTGTTGCGAAAAATGTAAATGGCGTTGTAATCACTTCGTCCCCAGGCCCTACACCAATGGCCTGTAACGCTATATGTATCGCATCGCTTCCATTCCCGCAGCCAATGCCATGCTTGACGTTACTGTAGGCTGCGACGTCGTTTTCTAACTTTTTAACATGGTCGCCTAAAATAAAACGCGACGAGCTCATTACTTCGTCTAATACCGTTAACATTTCGGTACGTAAACGTTGATATTGCTCGCTTAAGTCTAACATTGGTACTTTCATGAAAATTCCTCCAATAAGTTGGTATCGATTGATAACACGTTTAGTTTATCACATTTTTTTCTTAATATAGTGCTCTTTTTTGACAAAATTCGTATATTGTTATCGAAAAAACCGTTTGTACCTACGAAAGACACAAACGGTCAACCTGTTATTTATCGGTGATCGCCATATACTTTTCTTCCGCCGCGAACAAGTTTGCGAACGATTGTCATAAACGGCTTGTACTGTTCGTTGACAAGTCCGATTACTTCTGCTAATACTTCTCCTAAAATGAGCAACCCGAAAAGAATTAACACCGATTGCCATAGTGTCGACGAAGAAAATAAAATTGCACTAATGCCAAACATAATGCCAAAGCAGTAAATAAGTAGCACCGTGTTTCGATGCGAAAACCCAAGCGCTAATAATCGGTGGTGCAAATGCGATTTATCGGGCGCTGAAATCGGTTTTTTGTTGACGATACGACGGATAATTGCAAATGTCGTATCGAAAATTGGTACCCCTAAAATAATAACAGGCACAACAAAGCTGAACAACGTCACACTTTTATACAAACCAAGAAGCGACAATACAGAGATGGCGTACCCTAAAAATAACGCGCCTGTATCGCCCATAAAAATTTTCGCTGGATGGAAGTTGTAGAATAAAAACCCAAGAATGCTACCTAATATAATAAGGGATAAGGTGAAAATCAACATTTTCCCAGCCATTCCAGCTAGCGTAGCAATCGTCGCAATCCCAATAGCAGAAATACCTGCCGAAAGACCATCAAGGCCGTCAATTAAATTAATTGCGTTCGTAATGCCAACAATCCAAAAAACAGTCACTGGATAACTCCATAGTCCTATATCAAATTTACCTATAAATGGAATAGAAAGCAACTCCACCTTTAAACCTGACGCGACGACGAGGCACGCCGCCAACAACTGCCCGAGAAATTTGACCCTTGGCGAAAGCTCGTACAAATCATCAAGCATCCCAATCAAAACGATTAAGATGGCACCAACCGTAATGCCTGTCACTTTCTCGTGGTAAACTCCTCCAACAAAATAACCAATAGTGACACCAATAAAAATCGCCAATCCCCCGAGACGCGGCATAATGCGCGTATGCACTTTTCGTTCATTCGGTTTGTCGATTGCACCGATTTTAATCGCAAACTTTATCACCAAAGGCGTCACGGCAATAACTGTCACAAATGACACAAAAAACGCCAAAATTGCTTGCATGTTCATAAACAGATCACCTTTGACCTATAAATAGTTACACATCATTTTTATGTTACCACATAAGCGACGTAAATCAATCTTTTTTTGCTTCAAAACATTCGGCAAGTTTGGATGATCGAATGGATATTTGTATTTTTTTCCTAATACAATTCCATGCAGTTGCTTTTTGCCATAGTATGTTATAATTCGTCTAGGAATGAATTTAAGTAGGAGAGGGAACTATGCTAACAAAAGTAAAAAAGCTGTTTAACGAAAGTGCCCGCGATATCAAAAGGTTGCGCAAGCTTGTTGACAAAGTGAATGAACAAGAAGCGCACATTGCTTCGTTAAGCGATGAACAGCTGAAAGCAAAAACGATGGAGTTTAAAGAACGGCTCGAGCAAGGACAAACATTAGATGGTTTAAAAATCGAAGCGTTCGCTGTCGTGCGCGAAGCGGCAAAACGCGTGCTTGGGCTCCGTCATTATGATGTACAGCTCATCGGCGGTTTCGTTTTACATGAAGGAAATATTGCTGAAATGCAAACGGGAGAAGGAAAAACGTTAGTTGCGACGCTTCCGAGTTATTTGCACGCCCTTGAAGGAAAAGGGGTGCATATTATTACCGCCAACGAATATTTAGCGCGACGCGACCGAGAACAAATGGGAAAAGTGTTCGAATTTTTAGGATTATCTGTCGGTCTAAACGTTTCACAAATCTCCCCGCAAGAGAAAAAAGAAGCGTATCAAGCGGACATTACATACGGAACAGGAACGGAGTTTGGCTTCGATTATTTGCGCGACAATATGGTCTATGATATTCGCGAGAAAGTGCAACGCAAGCTTCATTACGCCATCGTCGATGAAATTGACAGCATTTTAATCGATGAAGCCCGCACACCGCTTATTATCGCAAACAAATCGAGCATTGGTGCCGAATTGTTTCAAGTCACCGCACAAATCGTTCGGCAATTTAAGCGAGACGAAGATTACGAATTGTATCCAGAAACAAAGCAACTCTTTTTAACCGATGCTGGAGCAGCGAAAATTGAACGAGCGTTTGGCATTGGCAACTTATACGATGCCGAGCATCAAGCATTATTGCATAACGTTATGCAATCGCTGCGCGCGTTTGTAATTATGAAGCGCGACGTTGATTACATCGTCAAAGACGGAAAAATACTTCTTGTCGATCAATTCACTGGGCGCATTATGGAAGGGCGGACGTTCAGCGATGGGCTTCACCAAGCGATTGAAGCGAAAGAAGGCGTGGAGATTACAGAAGAAAACGACGTGCAAGCAACGATTACCATCCAAAACTACTTCCGCATGTACGAGAAATTGTGCGGCATGACAGGAAGCGCAACTCCATCGAAAGACGAGTTTTGGGACACATATCACTTGCATGTCGTCGCCATCCCGACGAACAAACCGCGGCGCCGCGTCGACATGGACGATCTTGTGTATCGCACATATGAAGCGAAAGCAAAAAAAATTGTTGCTGAAGTAAAAAAAATGCACGATATCGGTCGCCCTGTCTTAATCGGAACGACATCGATCGCACAGTCGGAACGATTGTCGAAGCATTTAACGAAACATGGCATCCAACACCAAATGTTGAACGCAAAAACGGAAGAAGATGAAGCGCGAATCATTGCCCTCGCTGGCCAAAAAGGGCAAGTGATGATCGCAACTAACATGGCAGGACGAGGAACCGATATTTTATTAGGAGAAGGCGTCGCAGAACTTGGCGGATTGCATATTATTGGTACCGAACGCCATGAAAGCAACCGCATCGATATGCAACTTCGCGGTCGTGCGGGACGTCAAGGAGACCCTGGCTCTTCACAATTTATCATTTCGTTAGAAGATGAACTATTCAAATCGTATGATAAAGAAGAGTTAGAAAAATGGCTTAGCAAAGTGAAAACAAATGAAGAGGGACTCGTTATTTCCCCAGACCCAATAAAATTTGTTCGCAAAGTGCAAGAAACAGTCGAACACGCGCACTATTCTGCTCGCGCCCATTTATTAAAACTTGACTCTATCATCGACCGGCAAAGTAAAATTATTTACCAAATGCGTGACCGTATTTTAGCGTGCGCACCAACAGAGATGATGGCAGAAGTGCTTGAGTATATCAAAAACTACTTAACACAAACAATCGAAAAATATTGCTTGCCGGACGTTTTTTACGAGGAATGGAATATAAAAGGCTTGCATGAAGAGTTGACGTTCGTATTTTTGCGTTTCCATAAAACAATCGACGACTTAAAAGAACTAGAAGAAGAGCAAATCGAGCAAATCGTTTTCGAAGAATATGAGAAACTAAAAGAAGATTTATTCACACTTAAAGACGACGAATCGCTTGCCGCCCAACTTAAACGCTTTATGATTCAAACAATCGATTCGGACTGGATCCGTCATCTCGATACGATCACTAACATAAAGGACGGCATTCATTTGCGCGGATACGCCCAAGAAGATCCGTACCGCCTATTTGAAATCGAGGCGTTTCATGAGTTCATCCGTCTCCAGCAAGAAATTCAAGCCAATATTTCGATTCGCTTTATGAACTACGTCAAAAACCAATTTGAGTTAGACGGCAATGAGGAGGATACGGAATGATTTTTAAACGAAAAACAAAAACAACACCGAATACAGAAACGCTTCCTGATCATAAGGAAGAACAAACGAGCGAGGAAGTGAGGACGACGCTATCGTTCCATCCAGACTGGGACGTATCCCCGCAGGAGCGATACGTCTACCAGTTTCATCACCAGCAGCTTCCGCCGTTAAAGCCGAATCAACTTTCCATTTCGGGAATAAAGCTGATTGAATACAACGACGGGTTTGTTGTCGTCGCCTTTTTACGAAGCACACTGCCGAAACCAGTCCGGTTTGAGCAAATCAATTTGCTGCTTTTAGATGAGAACGGACAAGCAATCGCCAAACGAACATTTGCGATGGACAGCTTTGGGGAACTTCCGCCGATGACCGCAAGACCGTGGCGCTTTCTCTTCTCAGCGGAAGATAAACTTGTAGACAAAATTCCACAGGAAGGGTGGAAGATTGCGTTTGAACTAAAACAAACCTCAAAGCGAGAAGATCATCGCCTCGATTTAGAAGCAAGTTGGGAACAAGCGTTATCCACACAACAGCGCGAACATTTGCAAAAATTAATTGAAACGTTGCCACCGCTTTCTGTCGGGGAAATTAACTTTATGGGGCTGGAAGCAAAACTCAATGAAAAGCGCGATTTAGTCGTCACGTTGCTTATTCGCAACGGAAGCGACAAACATATTCAGCTCGAGCAAATCCCGCTCGTCATTGAAGATGCGTATGGGGATGTCATCTGCAAAGGGGTATTTCAGCTAGAGCAATTCGAAGTAAAAGCGAACACAAGTAAACCATGGACGTTTATTTTCCCATCTACTCTATTGCTAAAAGAAGATGTGGATTTAACAAAATGGAGAGTATATCCACCAAAACAATAAAAGTAAACGCTCCGAATGTGCCAAACTACCCGGCAAAAGATAAATAAAAAAGATGCTGTTTCGAACAAGGAAAATTCCTTGCTTCAAACAGCATCTTTTTATGTATTAATGCCAGCCGTTGGACAAGGCAAGACGGTTATGGCTTTGTAACGCAGCCACTTCCTCACCACCATCGAAGTAACGGCGCGCTCCTAAATATGTTTTTCGCCAATACGACTCATCTAAATCAGAGATAATAACCCCTTTATTGGAGCTTGCGTGAATAAACTTATCGTGTCCAATGTAAATGCCCGCATGAGAAGCCGTTTTTTTATACGTCGCAAAAAAGACTAAGTCACCAACTTCTAACTCTTCTTTCGACACTTTCTTTCCTCGCTGGTACTGCTCTTCTGCTGTTCTCGGGAGAGAAACACCGAACTCTCGGTACACATACGTAACAAATCCAGAACAATCAAACCCTTTTGGTGTCGTACCTCCCCATTTATACGGAACACCGACATATTGCTTGCTAAATGCAACGATGTCTAATTCTTCCGCAAACGCATAATGCCCGCTCAAAAACACGAAAAGTGAAACAATTACCATCGCCAGCCACTGTTTCATTTGTCTCCCCCTACCAAACCAATCCGTTCTCTATCTTTGAAATTAATTGCAACTTCAGCCATTCCCAATGAAAATTCTACACTATTTCGACAATTTATTGTGTTTCATTCCTATTAAAAATTCTTGATTATATTACATTTTCATTACAATGTTTACTATTAAATTGCAAAGTTCTACAAATTTTTTGATAGAAAAAAGCCGGCTCCCCGTAAGAGAACCGGCTGTAACGCTTATTTTGCAACACTAAATTCCACATACGCTCCTTTTTTCATTAAAACGCCGTCCTTGCTTTTCACCGTTGGTGGAATGACTAACAAATAAGATGTCCCTTTTTTCAACAAGTTTTTCGGCTTCATAACAAGCTGCATTCCTTTGCTCACTTGCACAGTTACCGGCACTTCTTGCCCCCCTAGTTCATATAGCTTAATACCAAGTTTGCTTGTATCGCTAATCGCTAGTTTACGAGAAAATTTCATCGTGAATTGTTTATTAGTCGGTACGTTTCGTAACTTCCCTAGCGATTGATACGCACGATACTGTTTTAAAAGCAAATCACGATGCGCCGCATACAATTCTTTATTCACCGTCGTCCACACATCGGGCTTCACCCCGACCTCGTGAATCGCCGTTCCATTCGGAGAGAAGAAGCGCGCCACTGTCAGTTTCAAGACACTTCCATCTGTTAATTGAAAAATTTGCTGCATCGAGCCTTTTCCAAACGTTCGTTGTCCATATAATACTGCTGCCTTCTGATCTTTCACAGCCGCCGCGACCATTTCTGAAGCACTCGCGCTTGAGGAGTTGACAAGCATGTCAATTGGACCGTTCATTTTGACGGATTGAGCAACGGCATCATATACTTCTGGTACGTTCGAACGGTCGCGCACCTGAAACGCCTTCGTTACATTCGGGAAAAAGCCAAGGATTTGCTGAGCGGCATCTACATATCCTCCTGGATTGTCGCGCAAATCAAAAATCCATCCTTTCACCCCAGAAAGAGAGTCAATTGCTTGGGCGATCTCGTTCACTGAACCACTATCAAAGCTGTATAAACGAATGTAGCCAATATTACCTGCTAATCTAGAAAACTCAACATTCGGCCAATTAATTTTCTCGCGCGTTACATCAAGCGTTAACGTTTCGTTTGTGGTTGCACGAAGCACCTTTAGATGAGCCGTTGTTCCTTGTTGGCCAGTAATGAGCGCCACCGCCTGCTCGCTCGTTTTTCCTGCTAACGACTGACCATCTACTTCTGTAATCACATCCCCGACGCGCAAGCCGGAACGCTCTGCTGGCCCCCCTTTCAGCACAGATGTCACTTTGATTCCTGCGGTATCCATATTAAACGTAATACCAATCCCGACGAAATCCATGTTAATGGAGTCAAGGAATTGTTGATATTCCTGTGCCGTCATGTACGTCGAGTATTTGTCTAAGTGTTGGACGATTTCTTGCGGTGTTGAGCCGTTTAATACGTTTTCGTTAACAACGTCCACATAATAATCGCGAATATACTGGCGTATTTCGTCAAGTGTACTTGTTGATGTCGTTTCCGCTGAAACACTGAACGCAGACGTCGTCAATGAAAATAAAAAAACAAACGGAATTAAAAATTTCCTCATCATTTCACGCATCGCTGTTCCCCTTCTTTCGCAAGGTCATTTATTGCACTCCTAAAATAACTGGTGCTTGAAACTCTTCTAAATAACGACTCAGTGCAGCTTTTGCCTTTGCATCTTTTACATGCGGCAACCATTGTTCACAAAGCAAAAGCAGCCTCTCCGCTTTTGCAATATCCTCTTGTTCGTAAGCCGCGAGGATGCCATCGAACGCCAACATAATGTTCATCGGGTAAAACGCACGCTGTTTCATCGTTTTGGCTAGATGCACATACGTTTCCGTCATTTGGCGACGAACCGTTGACCCACTCACTTTTTGAATCAGAAATTTCGTCTTTTTCAGCTGTTCATCAAAAGAAGGATACACATCATAAACTTCCTCTACCCTCCCTAAAGTAAGCGATTGGTCAATACGCGACGTTAATGCTATTAGTCGTTCTCCGCTTTCGATCGCACTAATATAATACGCTACCTGTCTAATCGTACGGTCCGCTTTTTTCAGACGCTCGCGGTACTGCTGCTTAACCGTTCCGTCTTTTAACCGTTCGACCCGCTGCTTTGTTTCACTGTAACTCTTTTTCATTTTGTTATACAACGCATACGGCTTAGACAGTTGATGGGAGTTAATCGTTCGTTGCAGCTGCTCTACATAACGATTGAGCTCCCCTACATTGGAAGATAGAGATGCTGCTTTGACTACACTAGAGGGAACCTCCGCCGCTAGGATGAAAAGCGACGCGAATATTGCAGCGAGCACTCTCCATATGTTTGATTTTCTCATAATGACATTCACCTACTATTCTTGCAAATATATACTTATTTTAATAGAATGGAAACAAAATGAAAACAACTATTCACGCTCATTTTTTTATTTTTCGGAAGAAAAAGAAAAACAAGGAGCAAAGCTACTCCTTGTTCATTATTACGTAAAATCCGGCCAGTTTGTTTGCTGCTCATCTCCTTCGATTTTCACTAACGTCCGATAGCGGAACGGCAACAACTCATTTTCCGGCTTATGTAAAAATGGTTTAGCAAGTTCAAACGGAATTAAATCAAATTGTTCTTTATTTTCAGCAATCAAATATAGGCCAACAATTTGTCCCTTTTTCGACAAATCCAACGTGAGAAACGCCGGATAATACGTTCCATCTTTTGCTTCTAGTACAGCTTTAGCAGTCACTAAGCCGTCCCCTTCTGTTTCTACATCATCATTCACAATTTTCTCCAGTATTTTAACGGCCCATCCTTGTTTTTTATAGCCCCCGATTAATTTAGGAGGGTTTTCTTGTAGCTGTTTCCATACATCTTGGTTTGTCATAAGAGCGTATAACCCCCTCCGCTTTCATGCAATTTTTAAAGCGATTCTGTCTTATGATATACATACTTTTATATGAAATGCAAACGTTTTTCTATGGAAATTCAAGGCATTGTACCGGTTCTGGAAAGAAAAAAGGGGCGTAAAAATGAGCCCCTAGTTGTAAATCGCTTGAATGTCATCAATATATATCGTTCCTGCATTTTTGTTTATTTCGTTAACTTCCATATACCGAACAGGCATTTCTAACGTAACCGGCCATTGCACATCTGCCGGAATGTCAGCGGTGACATATTTCCTTCCTGTCCAATCGACATTTTTAGCAAAATCGATCCAATACCGTTTTCTGCTACCATCTTTTATTTGTGCCCGTAGCCAATGTCCTTGTGCATCTCCATACACCCACATGCCGATTTTCGTCGGATGTCCTTTTAACGTAATCCCAGTTTGGGCCACTACGTACACGCCGGATACTCCCGTTTTGTCGCTGAAGTCGTAATCGATTTGCAGCGCTTGTTTGCCATTTTTGGCGACCTCGTTCGTAAGCAACACGTTCGCGAAAGTGTAGTTCGCTCCTGACGTTAACCACGATAGACTGTTTTTTTCAAAGTCATCGAGAAGCACCGTCTCTGGAATTCCGACGGTAACCGGAATTGTCGCGGTTTTAGAGCCAAGCCGAACCATTAACGTTCCCGTTCCTTTTTTACTGCCGGCTTGGAACACGCCGTTTTCTACTTTTCCTAATCCGTTCGACACCGTATAGGAAAAGGCGCTTTCGTTTACCACGATTTCTTTCCCTTTGTAAAACGCTTGAATCGTCAGCGGCTGCTGGCTATTTTCCCGCACGTAAATTTCTTTCGGCTGCACGACAAGTTGATCGGCATCCGTAACGACATGCACCTTCATGCTTCCTGAAATGTTGCCGGAAGAGGCGGTAATCGTTCCTTCCACCGGCCGTTTCGCCACGACAAAAGAACCGTCTTTTAAAAACGTTCCTGCGTTAGACGTCCATGTCACCGGCTGTTGTAGCGGAACCGTTGTCCCTAGCAACGTAAGTCCTTTAACGGATAAGCCGAGAGTGCGATACGTTCCTCCCGCCCATACCGTTATTTCTTGCGGCGTGATGACAAGCTGCTTCACTTCATTTGCTTGCCCTTTATACACGACAAGCAACGCGTTAGCCACCGGCCGCGCAAATCCGTCAGACGGTTTGTTTTCCACAGCAAGTGTCCCGTCTTTTTGCCGCACGACAAACGTCGACGAACCGCCTCCGTCGAGCGTCATCGCCTCCACCGCACCGAAATCCTTCATCAGCTTGGCTAGTTCATTTAACGTCACACCGTTGCTATGGTCTGGGTTCCGTCCATCGACTACGACAGTAAAGACATTGCCGTTTTGGTCAATGCCAATGGCTGTGCGCGGATGCACCCCAGCAATGGCAAACGACTGTACTATACCGTGTTTCACGAGGTAATACCGCCCGCCAATCGCTTCCTGTACACCGTTCCATCCCGGCTGGTCATATTGAAACGAAATTTGCACCGTATCGCCAACTTTCGCCTGCTGCAAGTAACTGCTTGCTTCCCCATGACCGGACAATACGATTTCTCCCGGAAGCAGTGGCTCGTTCCCGACGCCGACAATCACTTCTTTCACCGTTCCCGTAACAATGCCGTTGCCGTTCAACTTTCCTTGAATGTTCGTTAACACTACTTCTGTCCCAAGCGAATTCGTCTGCGTTGAAGTGGAAAAGTACGGCGTATACAAGACAAGGTGATTCGCATCACGCCGCTTGTTGATCGAATGAATCATATGGCTGTTTGTCCCGTTAATGGTCATTTCCATCGCCACGTCTGGGTTTCCGATGAGCGGTTTTCCGTTGGCATCCATGCCAAAAATAACTCGCTCATTAATCGGAGTGGTATTCGTTGTGATAATTTCCCCGTTATGCACCATTAAATCGGTCGGAGAACCGTTGTCTTTAAAATAGTCGCCATTGACCGCCCCGAGCACAAAATGCCCGTCAAAATCGGCACGGTTCGCTTGTTGAAGAACGGTTTCAATCCCAAGCACCTGCTCATTGGACAGCGCTGTTTCTATACCAATGTTGTTGGCGCCAGTTTCAATCTCGAATTTATAGACGTGCTGCTTACCACGGGCGCTAGCAATCTCTAATTCTGATTTTTCCACCCCTGGCACCATCACAACGGACGATTCGCTCATTACATGCCCAAGCGAAAGTCTTTTCACGCTGTACCATTCTGGGTTGACGAGCTTTAGCTTTTCTTGCGGCGGCGTTTTATATAGGACGTATCCTTTCATGTTAGTGACATAAAGATTACCGCCAAGCCCGTATTGCTTGCCGTCATAAGAATAGACGCGATATTGTTCTTTTGGTTTCAACACTCTCACAAACTGCCATTTTCCGTTCGCTTTTTCCCATAGATTAATCGGTTTTAACACTTCAATTTTGCCAATCTGTCCTTTTACAAGCCTTGCACCTTCCCAGTACACGGTCGTTGCCGCCTGAACATTCGGCGTCGACAACACCCCCACAAGCAAAGCCCCAAAGAAAAGACTAGCCAACCACTTGCCAAACATGACAAACGCTCCCTTTACTAGTTTCATAGACTTCTTTCGACATACATTGTCTATTATACGACAAAAAAGGCGATGGTTTCCATAGTTTTTTTACAAAGTTTTCTTTTATTATGTTTTCCTTTCCACAAAAATAAAAGGAACTAGCGGCTTATCACTAGCTCCTTTCGTTTCCAAAAATTACGGCGTATAAAAATTTTGCGTATAGTACGGCTGGCCGGAAGCACTGAAGGCGACTCCTACGCCTAACCGTTGAAAGTCCGGATACAATACATTCTGCCGATGCCCGAGTGAATCCATCCACGCTTCATGCACGAAAATGGCGTTGAATTGTCCGTAAGCGATGTTTTCGCCGGCTACGCCGTAGGAAATTCCGTCTCGCGTCATGCGGTCAAACGGCGATAGTCCTTGTAAGTTTGTATGGTTAAAGTAGCCGTTTTGTGCCATATCTTCGCTATGCTTTCGTGCTGTGCCTGCAATTTTTGCATCCCATGCAAGAAGCGGCAAATGGTTACGCAAACGAATCGCATTGACTAAATCAAAAATTTGATACTCATAAGCGGTGCGTAATGCCGCACTTGCGATTCCGTAAAAGCCAGCTTTTGTTTCTTCTAAATCTCGTTTGACGACTTGCACAGCGGTTAAACGGTTGTTGTTATATTTATCGTAAAAAAACGTGACGTAGTTTCCGTCGATCAAATACGTATCATATTCGTCATCTTGAATGATGTATTGCGTATTTCCTTTTTGAATATAAGAAAGCGTTGTACCATATTTTGCTTCGATTTGTTGTTTTGTCGCACCGAGCGTCATGCCTGTTTTCGTTTTGACGATTGGCTGGTTCGTGTACATCGCCGCAACGCGAGCGTTTTGATAGCTAACCATTAAAAAGTCCCGATAGTTTCCTTTGTCGTACGCTTCCCAATACAACCCGTAATCGTTTAACGTTTTCCGTTTCGCTTTTCCGTAAATGGCTTCGACTTTCGCCCGCGAATCGCCGATCGCTAGTCCGTTCATCGAAACCGCTGCACTCGTTTGTTTTGCTTGCTGGATGCAGGCGAGGATAGTTAGCTTCGTTTTGGACGGTGTTTCGTATTTCACGTTCGCATCTCGCTTGACGTAATAACCTCCGCCAACCCCTAGATATGATGATTGGAATGTATAAATTCGATAAAAGCTGCCCGGGGATAACGTACGGACAACTACCGGAGTGCTCCCGTTCCATTTGATTAAACTCGTTTTCTTCATTACCGTTAAACGACCGATTTGCCCCGGCTTCAATTCTGCACCGTCCCAAAAAACTTTTTCATTACCGGTATACGTGGCGCAATTTTCCGCTGCGGCTGCTTTAGAAAACACCCCAGCCAAACTGCCGGCAATCAACAGCATCGCAATGACACCTATACGAACCGCTCTCATGAAGCTCGCCTCCTTAGAAGTTGACTTACTTCTATGATACTAGGAAAATCACAATTATATAAGAGCCGATTTTCCGATCCGTTAAAAGGTGAATCTTCTAGCTATATACATGCTCATTGAAAAATTAACATTTGCCTTCTCCTTCAACTAACTTCCTCCCCCATGGCTCAGCTTGTAGATTGAGCCCACAGGATCTTTGGAGGAAGTGCTGCAGCGCTTAGGGTGTGCAGGATAACGGAGAGGTTAACTCTTCATGTTGCATGTATATACAATACTTTGCAATAGTTTCACTCCGCTTCCGTTTATTCTTGCAAAATATAAAAGGAGAGCCGGTCACTTCTCAGTAATCCGCTCTCCTTTTCTTTTAATCTACAAATCTCGACAACCTTTAAGGCACAGGCACTATACTATTCTCCATTTACCAACTTTAGCTTTTGCTTAGATGGTGTTTCATAACGAATATAATCTTCCATATTTGTGATAACATAGCCTCCTCCAACCGCATACTGACCGCCAAATTGTTGATCAAAGCCGTAAACGCGATACACTTCCCCCGGTTTCAAAATGCGCACAAACTGCAGACGCCCGTCGGCGGTCCGCTTCCACAAGTTAATAGGCTTTTGCACCGTCAGCCGGCCAATTTGTCCTTTTTTCAATTCCATTCCATCCCAATATACTTTACCTACCGGAACCGTTGGTTTTGTCGGTTTTCCTGGTTTTTTTGGGGGATTCGGTTTTTCTCTCTTCTCTGTTGGTGGCTGCGGTACGATTTTACCATCTTCTACTTTCACCGGGGTTGTTCCGCTTCCCGGCGTCGTTCCACTTCCTGGGGTTGTTCCTAACGTTCCTTCGCGCAGTTGCTTCGTTTCAAGGTTTAATACGTAATCGCGCGTATTTTTCGCAATCGCTCCGCCATCATTTTTGAAAATCGTCGATTTACTTCCCTCTGACGGTTCGATATGAAGCGCGATTTCTTTTTGATTATTCGTTGGCGTGAATGTGTACGTAAACGCCATATGCTCATCAATCGATACTCGTTCGTTGTTCATGGTCAATACTCCGTTTTTAATCGCATTGCCTTTAATCGTGACTTGTGCCCCTTGTTTTTGAACGTCTTCGACAACAACCGGTCTATCAATCCAACGTAAAATACGATCTTGAATGACCATCGTATTGTTTCCTTCGTTATGGACAGTCACTTTTAAATCCGTGCCAATCGCCCCGTATCCATAGTAACTCACATCATCATCAGTGGCATCTTCCCTCGTATGGTCGGCTAATGCTTCTTGGTCCCAAGAGCCTCCCTTCACATACTTATACGTAATCGTTTCTCCTTCTTGAACTTCTGTTGTAAACTGCCAATCCGGTGTGACGGCACCATTGCGTGACATTTCCCATGCGCCTGTATTCCAGCCGTTCATGCTGTTTGGAATGGTAATACGCGTATCTAACGGCGTATAGTCTGGCGCTTTGACTTTAAATGTCACTTTCACCATCACAATATTTGGTGTCACTTTTACTTCATTGGAAACAGCGACATTGCCCGCACGGTCGTATAACTTCACGACGTATGTGTACTCTTTCCCGTTTTCAACATCATAATCGGTAAACGATGTTCCAATCGTGGTTGTTGTATAAACGATCTCACCATCACGCTCAATGACAAGCATGTAAGCATCATCATTTTTGTCCGTAAACGTCCATGATAAATTCACTTGACCTGATTCCACCGCTGGCTGCTTCAGTTCAATCGCTGTCGCTGGAGCTGTTCGGTCGTTTTCATTGGCAGTAAAGGTAACGGATTGTTCATTTGTATATACCCAATCTTCACCTAGATTTGTCGTAAATGCGTAGCGATACGTATACGCTCCGGCAACAAGTGGTGTAAACGTTGCACGAAAGACGTTTGCTTCACCGTCTTGTCCTTGGTATACGGCTTTATATTCTTTCCAATTTGAATCGTTTGGCCCTTTCACTTGAAGAATCCCTTGTAGTCCTTCTGCCAATCCATTTTTTGTTACATTTTCAATCCATACTTTTGCTTCCACTTGCGCTGCCTTTGATAAATCAAGCACGTCATTGCTTACTGTTGTGACAGACTGAATGTTGTTTGTACGTAACGGATAATGAGGAACAACGCGATTCGTTTCGACTTTGGCTGATTCATTTCCATTTTCATCAACAGCTGTCACGGCAAAATAGTATGCTGTACCGTTTGTTAGCGATTCAATCGTTGCCGATGTGTCTGTCGTTTCTTTCACAAGCGTATAGCCTGCTCCTTTTAACGTCGATTGGTAAATGCGGTATTTCGGTGCTTGCCCTTCCCACGTTAATGTCGCGCTGCCGATGCTTGCTGTAGCCTGTAAATTTTTCACAGTGGCTGGTTTTTGAACAGCGACAGTTCCAAACATCATACGGCCGTCCATCGCCGGAATCGTAATCGTTGCTTTGCCGTTTACAACGTCCATCTTATATCTATCATGTACTTGATCTGTCAATGTCGTCCCGTTCGGAATAAGCTCCGCAACATTCAATTCCACAGTTGTATCAACGTCACCGCGGTTGACCGCAATTAGCGCAACTTCACTGCCGTGTTGACGGGCAAATACATATACGTTTCCTTTGGCATATACTGTTTCAATGTTTCCGTGCGCTAATACGTCTTTATGTTGTGCCCGAATGGTTCCGATCTTTTTGTAATGATCGATCAGCTGCTGATCTTCATTGCCCCATGGATATGTGCGGCGGTCATCCGGGTCTTTTGAGCCTGTCACACCTGCTTCGTCACCATAATAAATGGTTGGCGCACCTGGGTAACCCATTTGCAAAATCGCTGCTAATTTTAACCGTTTTTTCCCGAGTTCCTCATTATAGTTTGGATCAAGTTCCGCACGCTCATATGAATCCGTTCCGTTGCCAAGCACGAAAATCGCCCGCGCCGTATCGTGTGAACCGATCAAGTTCATTAAGGAATAAAATGACTCACTTGGATAATCTTCGCGAATCGCTGTTAAACGCGCATCCGCTTCTTCTGCTTTGCCGTTTTTCAAAAAGTCAAGCACAGCGCCGCGGAAACGATAGTTCATGACAGAGTCATATTGATCGCCAAGGAAGTATTTCGACGCGTCATCCCAAATTTCACCGAGAATGAGTGGTTGTTCCCCGTTTTTGAGCGTTGGCCCATGATCGTATTCATCGTTCAATAACGCTTGACGGAACTCGCGCCAAAATGCGGAATCTACTTCATTCGCTACATCTAACCGCCAACCAGACGCCCCCCGCGTAATCCAGCTTTTCGCGACGGAATTTTGCTCTCGGAAAATATAGTTTGCGAATGCATCATTATTTAATTCGCTTGGGTATGGCACTTTGTTTCCTGCGACTGACTTAAACTCTGGGAGACTATCATACCCCCACCATGACTGGTACTTGTAATGCCCATCTACCTTTTCGTTTTCAATGTTGAACCATAAATGAAAACCATATGGACTAAACGTTTGCCCTTCTTGTTTGAACTTTTCTTCCGCCTGTTTACGCGCCTCTTCTTCGCTTAATCCTTTCTCATTCATTAAGTCATATACAGCTGCCCAATATTCGTAAGCGCCGACTGTCGGATACTTATTGTAGCGGTCAAAATAAACCGAGTCGTCTGATACGTGGTTGAACACTCCATCTAAAATAAGGTGCATTCCTCTCTGTGCAATCGATTGCACAAAGGATTGAAATTCTTCTGGCGAACCAAACATCGGATCAAGTTCTTTATAGTTGTTTGCATCATATTTATGGTTCGATGGTGCGTTAGCGATCGGGTTTAAATAAATAGTATTCACGCCAATCGATTGCAAATAGTCAAGCTTCTGTTCAATGCCAGCAATATCGCCGCCGAAAAAGTCGTTTGACCATTCTCCGTCTCCATCGTAGCCGCTTGTACCTTTTAATCGTGGGTTGTCCGGCAAACTTGACCAACTGCGGTGTTCAATCGGTTGATTACCGCGCGCTTTTTGTTTCGCATTATCGTTCGCTGAATTGCCGTTGAAAAAGCGATCAGGGAAAATTTGATATACAACCGCTTCTTTCATCCAATCTGGTGTTTTGTAGGCTGGGTCGTACACCGTTAATTGGAACAGCTCTGCGTTTTTATCAACTGCTTTGCCCCACTGTCCTTCTTGTGTATCTTCTCCGTATTCTGCCTTCGCTCCAGCATCTACCGCAATAAATTTATAACCGTATACTCCTTTTACATCTGGTGTAAATGTCGTTTCCCAATATTCCTCTTCGCCAAGCACACCGGCTTTTTTCATCGAATATAGTTTCGCTGTGCCGGTTGTCGTATTTTTTACATATACATCCGCTTTTGTCAAATCGCCTTTTTTCGCTGATAAACGAAGGGTCACTTCTGTCCCAGCTTCCACCGCGCCAAACGGTTGGCGATACAACGAATCCCACGTATTATGCTTCAAACGGTCTTTTTGGACGATACCATCCGAACCGCTTGGATTGTAATCGGTATACACTTCTTTCGTTTTCGCGTTAAAGAAAAAGGTAATTGTCGTTTCTTCAAGCACATTTAATTTAGCATTATCTCGTGGATAATTTTCTGTCCAATCATTCCCAAGAACCACTTTATACTCATATGTCCCTTTTGGCACACGCGCCTTAAACGTATAAAGGGAATCAAAATCGTCATCTGACAACAACGCTGTTGATGTTTGCGGTGTCCAACCGTTCACGTCTGTTTCATAACCAATATCTGGTAAAATCGTTCCGACGAGCCGCGGCTGCTTTTCTTTTGGAATTGGTGCATACCAAGTCGAATCCGCAATCGCATGCGTTCTGTCGTTGTAATAAAATGTAACCGTTGTTTGTTCATTTAATACTAGCTTAATATTCGAGCCATTGCGGCCGCCGGCACCATAGTTTTCATCCCAGCTGCCATTAATCGCAATTTTATACTCATACGTTCCGGCTGGAAGTGTTCCCCTAAACGTATATAACCCGTTTCCTTCCTTTTTCATCACTGTAGCTGTCGCTTTCGGATCCCATTCGCTCGTATGACCAAGTTCGTCTTGTAAGTTACCAACAAGCGTCACTGTCCGTTCTTGTTGCACCGGTGTCCCAACAACAACCACACTGTTGCGGCCACCGTAACCGTCGTCTACTTGATTCGGATTAAGCGGATCCGCCACCCATTGACCATCTACAACAAACTTATACGTATATGTCCCATCTTGAAGTGTTTGCGTGACCGACCAGACGTTATTGTTGCCTTTCGTTAGTGCAATCTTCTTGTCACCATCTGCCTGCCAATCATTAAAGGAGCCTGCCAATAGCACAAACTGCTCGTTTCCTGTTCCTCCATATAGAAACGTGACCTCGTTTCCATTGACAACAGGACTACTGTTCCCCGTTCCATTAGCGCTAGCGATTGCACTAAATGAAAACAGTTGAACGAACAATAAAAAGATTGAAAAATACGTGAATCTTCTTCTCATGCTCTTCCCCACTTTTCTTCCTCCTTCCCTTTTATTAGTGAAATCGTTTGCACAAAAGGGGATGGGTAAGGATGCAAACGATTTCATTTGTTATTTATGCTACAGAATACGACGGAAAATTTCAATATTTTTTTAAAATTCGAAAAGATAAAAACTTCTCCGCCCCCTCACTTGACTACCCATTAGTCATTTCTGTCATCACTTTATATTTTCTGTTTTTAGTAGTTATCAGAATTTTTATTTTTTTATTGAAAACGCTACCAACCAATCGTATAATAACCATCAGAAGATTTTTCCTCATCGTTCAATCATCCGTAAACTTGTGCAAACGTTTTCCCAAAATACTCTTTATTATTTTTGGAGGTGATGCCGTTCTTCTTTCCACATGTAAAATAAAAAAGGAGGCGTACACATGTCCCTATTCAAAAAAATCTTTCCGTGGATTGTATCTCTACTTCTTTTGTTTTCGTTTATTGCTCCTTTTTCCATTCAAACAGAAAAAGTCCGCGCTGGAAGTGTTCCAGTGAATGGAACGATGATGCAATATTTCGAATGGTACCTTCCAGACGATGGAACACTATGGACGAAAGTAGCAAATAACGCCCAATCTTTAGCGAATCTTGGCATTACTGCCCTTTGGCTTCCCCCTGCCTATAAAGGAACAAGCAGCAGTGACGTTGGATATGGCGTTTATGATTTATATGACCTAGGAGAGTTTAATCAAAAAGGAACTGTCCGAACAAAATACGGGACAAAAACGCAATATATCCAAGCAATCCAAGCGGCGCATACAGCAGGGATGCAAGTATATGCAGATGTCGTCTTTAACCATAAAGCCGGTGCAGACGGAACAGAACTAGTGGATGCAGTAGAAGTAAATCCTTCTGACCGCAATCAAGAAATATCAGGAACATATCAAATCCAGGCTTGGACAAAATTTGATTTTCTTGGTCGTGGAAACACCTATTCTAGTTTTAAATGGCGTTGGTATCATTTCGATGGAACGGACTGGGATGAGAGTAGAAAACTAAATCGTATTTACAAGTTCCGCGGCACAGGAAAAGCATGGGATTGGGAAGTAGATACAGAAAACGGGAATTATGACTATCTCATGTATGCAGATTTGGATATGGATCATCCAGAGGTTGTATCCGAACTAAAAAATTGGGGAAAGTGGTATGTAACCACAACCAATATCGACGGATTCCGTCTGGATGCAGTGAAGCATATTAAATATAGCTTTTTCCCAGACTGGCTATCGTATGTACGAACCCAAACACAAAAGCCTCTTTTTGCCGTTGGAGAATTTTGGAGCTATGACACTAACAAGCTGCACAACTATATTACAAAGACGAACGGCTCTATGTCCCTATTCGATGCCCCGCTGCATAACAATTTTTATATAGCATCGAAATCAGGCGGTTATTTTGATATGCGCACATTACTCAACAACACATTGATGAAAGATCAGCCTACATTAGCAGTCACATTAGTGGATAATCACGATACTGAGCCAGGACAATCTTTACAGTCATGGGTCGAGCCATGGTTTAAACCGTTAGCTTACGCATTTATCTTGACCCGCCAAGAAGGTTATCCGTGCGTCTTTTATGGAGATTACTATGGTATTCCAAAATACAACATTCCTGCGCTGAAAAGCAAACTTGATCCGCTGTTAATTGCCCGAAGAGATTATGCCTATGGAACACAGCACGACTATATTGACAATGCGGATATTATCGGTTGGACGCGGGAAGGAGTGGCTGAAAAAGCAAATTCGGGACTTGCTGCACTCATTACCGACGGGCCTGGCGGAAGCAAATGGATGTATGTTGGCAAACAACACGCTGGCAAAACGTTTTATGATTTAACCGGCAATCGAAGTGATACAGTGACAATCAACGCTGATGGATGGGGAGAATTTAAAGTCAATGGAGGGTCTGTATCCATATGGGTTCCAAAAACATCAACCACTTCCCAAATCACATTTACTGTAAATAATGCCACAACCGTTTGGGGACAAAATGTATACGTTGTCGGGAATATTTCGCAGCTGGGCAACTGGGATCCAGTCAACGCAGTTCAAATGACGCCGTCTTCTTATCCAACATGGGTAGTGACAGTCCCTCTTCCTCAAAGTCAAAACATACAATTTAAATTTATCAAAAAAGATGGATCAGGAAATGTCATTTGGGAGAATATATCGAATCGAACATACACCGTCCCAACTGCTACATCCGGAGCATATACAGCCAGCTGGAACGTGCCATAGCCATTCTCTGTGATAACCGAAAAGCCGAACACTGCTATCGTGATCGGCTTTTTCTTTTCGAGATACATCGAGTGATGACACACCTACCCCATATCCTTTTGGTTTTCTAATACGACATCAATTAAAATGGAACTTCTTAAACATATTATACCATTTAACCGTACACGATAACATGAAAATTCACTTTGTTGTATGTATTTTTTTACCAATATTTAATTGACGTGTCGACTTCCCGCTTAAACTCATTTGACATACATGAGCGCTTCCAACAACAACGGATTCGGTAGCTTGTACGCATCCGTCGGCGACTATATAAATGCACATTGAAGTGTTAACATTTTTCGACTGTCGGGCGCCCGAACAACACCGCTCCCAGACAAATGAAGTTGTCTGGGAGGGGGCTCGTTATTCGGTTCTCTGTCACGCGAACGCGTGACAGAGGCAAGCCTTTGGCTTGCCTCCGACAGTCAAAAAATAAGTTAAACTCCCCAGTTGCATGTATATAAATGCGCCGCAACACACTCCCCTCCGGAACAAGCCTCAAGCTGACGATATTCACACGCTTTCCCTCCTAAAACAAAAATAGCCCCCATTCCTTGAATGGAGGCGTTCGATTCAAAAATATAATATATGCTTCAAACCGTGGCAGGCACCGTGCCAACAAGTGATGCCTATTCCTCAAGCACCTTGTTTAGCTTCTTATCAAAAGTATATACCTGGTATCCCTTCACTTTATTATAGGCGTATAAAAGGGTATCGACAAAGTCCAGCCGTCTTTTTCTAAACAGAATGAGCGCTTCTTCTAATATTTCAATATCATTCACGTCGATATTATCGTATTTAAACAGTTCTAAAAGAGTATCGCATATCTCGTCACTTTTTACTCTGTACACTTTTTCAAGAACATAAACGACTTCAACTACTACCTCATTCGGCAATAACACTTTGTTATTTTCAATAATCGTTGCGGCTTTCTCTGACAAATCATCATGATCATTAAGCAGATATCTTAGGATGATGTTTGCATCAACGATTTTCATATTGATCCACCACGGCTTTAGACCAAGCATCGCTTTCTTGAGCTCGCAAAACCTCGTTTTTATATTTTGACAGAGCTCCCCTCAAGCTCTTTTTTTCCACTTGTTCTACATCTTCTTTATCTGTATAGGGAAGGATAATGACTTCTACTTTCCTATTTTTCAATCCTTTAGGTATATCTATGAATTTTTCCAAATCATTGCTGTTTTTTATTACTCTCACAAAATCCATACCTTTTCGCTCCTTTCAATTAAAATGGAACTTCTTAAACATATTATACCATTTAACTGTACACTATAACATGAAAATTCACTTTGTTGTATGTATTTTTTTACCAATATTTAATTGACGTGTCTCCCGCTTAAACCCTTTCAACATACATGAGCGCTTCCAACAACAGCGGATTCGGCAGCTTCTTCACATGTTCCACAGGAATAAGCAACTGGCCCATTTCGTCATGGTAAAACTCATATGCTTCATATCCGACTTCCTCCCCCTTCACCTCCACGCCAAATTCGCGTTTCATTTTCGCAATAACCCAGTCCAGCATGATTCTTCCCCCTCACATGTACCCTTTTTCTTTCAATGACACAAACCGTTCTGGACAAACGATGAGATTGATCAAGCACGTCGATGCCGATGACTTTCCCTGCCTCCGAGAGCCTCTTTGTCACTTCGATGTCTCCCCTTGACGGCGTCGGGTCGGTCGATGGATGATTGCGCGCCACTAACACCGACGCCGCATTTGCCAAAATCGCCGACTTAAACACTTCTCATGGATGCACGATGCTCGCATTCAAACTCCCGATATGGCAAACGTGAATCGCCGTCGGCTGATTTTTCGTGTCCAAACAAACGACGGCAACCTTCTCCCGATCCGCATCTGCCAACAACGGCTTCAGCAACTTATACGCATCCTCTGGCTATTGAACACGCCGCTCCTTGTACAACACACTCCCCTCCCGAACAAGTTTGAGGCTCACAATATTCACACGCTTCGCGGGCTGATAAAACACCCCCTGTACCTTTTGTTGCTTGCGGTTCATGCAGTACTTTCCCATTCCATTCCCTCCTAAACAAAAATAACCCCCATTCCTTGAATGGAGGCTTTCGATTCAAAAATATAATATATGCTTCAAACCGCGTTTAATGCGGATGAAAAAAAGAAACAGAGAGCCATTCGACTCTCTGTTTCTATCGATCTTCGGGGCGTAACAGTTCACGCAACCACCTAGGCATCGTCCTTAATGAAGCTGTTCATTAATCGAGTGAAAATTGATATGAATCGGTATATGTTTTGTAACCGCATCAACATCTCTTTTCTTATAATCCATAATAACAACACCTGTAATTACATCATCCTCTTCGGAAAATCTAATGAATACACCAGGGGCTGCTTCATCATCATATGACACTTTTGGCTCGCCAAAATAAATATACAGGACATCATGATCATAATCATAGGAGTATTTAATATTCCCTTGTAGATTTTGGACGAACATAAATAGCACTCCCTATTTCTTGATTCAATCTATTTTTCGCAATAACTGTCACCACATCCCCGTACTCTACATTTTGATGGTCAACAATGACAACTAACGCTTTTAGTGACTGAAATTTCGGCAGTTGGACAAGATCGATATATTTTTGTCTCGTATCATTTTGATTCTCAGGATTATTCGGTAAGATAAAACACGGATCTTGAATCACACCTTTAATCATTTCTTCTTGACCAACAAATTCCTCTCTAGTGTGATCTCCGCCAATAATGTGATAGTTCCACGTTGTGCTTTTCAGTCGAATTTCTTTTCCGAAAGGATCCTTAGTAATAAATATATAATCCCCGTCTTTCATTATTCCCCACTCTTCACGCCAATTATTCCTTGTTCAGAAAGCTCGCGCATTTTTTCTTCACTCGGCGGAGATGGAATTTCACCAAATATTTCTTCATACTTCTTGACGTGCTCTAACAATAAATAAGCAAATTGTTTCGCATGTTGTGGACTCATCGTTACTTGTCCAAGATATATATTTTCAGTCGGTGATTGCTTTTGAAGATTAAGGATAATGTCATGAAGCCCCATCATAATATCAATGGAATTGCAATAAACATTAAAAGGAACTGTATCCATATTCTCTTCCCCCAATCTTACTTTCTTTATTATTATATTTTAACACCACCAAAAGCTTTCCTGCATCACTGAGATTTTTAACAAATGGGAAATGCAATGTGGTTAGTAAAGATAATCATTCCTCCCACCTCAATCCTCGACAAAAAGCTACAAAATACTTCAATATTGCACAAAAATTATTTTACAAAAATTAAATTGCTATATTTATTTACCGATCTTCTACAATCTTCAGGGCGTTCTCATCCTTGAATATTTAATACTTTGGTAATTAGAAACATTGATTCCTTCAAGAACAATATTAACGCAATTATACTTAAGATAAGGACAAAGAAAATAACGATTAAACCAACCTTCGGGGCGTGACAGTGGAGTGAGCCTCAATATGCATTCTTATTCACTAATCCATTCGAAATCGTTTTAAAAATAATTTTAATATCAAACAACAGGCTCCAGTTTTCGATGTAGAAGATGTCATGCTCGATGCGGGCTTTAATGGACGTATCTCCACGCAATCCACATACTTGCGCCCATCCGGTGATGCCAGGACGAACATGGTGCTTGATCATATATTTAGGAATTTCCTCTTTAAACTTTTCGACAAAATAAGGACGTTCAGGTCTTGGACCAACGACGCTCATATCGCCTTTTAATACATTAAAGAATTGCGGCAGTTCATCCAAACTTGTTTTCCGCAAAAATGCCCCAAACTTTGTCCTCCGCGGGTCATTTTCCACTGTCCACTGTGTATCAGAAACAGACTGAGGCAAATGCTTCATCGAGCGGAATTTGTACATATAAAACGTTCTTCGGTTCAGTCCGACCCGCTCTTGCTTAAAGATAATCGGCCCTGGCGAAGTCAGTTTGATTCCAATCGCAATCAATAACATAATCGGTGATGTGACAATAATCGCTATTAGAGCGAATATAATATCAAATGAACGCTTCAATATGCGATTCCTTAATTCATCCAACGGTACGTCCCTTACATTAATGATCGGTAAATCCCCAAAAATCTCGAAATGAGGAACAGCTGGAAGCATATCATAAAAATCAGGAATAATCGAAACTCGAACTCCCATTTTTTCACACACTGCAATAATTTCTCGATATTTCGGATATGCTTGCAGAGGAAGTGCAACAATTACTTCGTCAATTAACTGGTGGCTCAATACATGCTCAAGATCAGCAGTTTGTCCAATAATCGGTTTATAATGAGCAAACTCCGGTGCATGCTTAGTTCGAAAGTCATCTAAAAACCCAACGACCTCCAATCCGTATTCCGGATGCATTTGAAGATTTTCAAAATACTTTCTGCCAATCGATCCTGCACCAATAATTAAAACAAACTGTTTGTTATACCCCTTTTTTCTTAACTTGCGGAGACTTTGTTTTACAACGTAACGATAGATCGAAACTAACGTCAAATTCCATGCAAAATATAGCAATAGAAACGACCGCGACACATCAACAGTTTTAAAAGTAAAGAGCACGCTTAATAAAATAAACATGCTCAACGTATGTACTTGCAATACCTTCGCTAACTCATTAGAAAATTTCTCTTTTCGTTTCGGCGCATACAACTCTACTAAATACCCTATGATAATAGCAATAGCACTATAAACCCAAATCCAAAACCAATAATCTTCCAATGGCAAATGACCGCCAACACCGTCGTGAAATACTTTAAACTTCAGCACCCAAGCTAAGAAAAAAGCGCCTTGCATCATCGCAAAATCGACAAAAGCATAAAGCTTCGTTAAAAACCGCTCTCTCCCTCTGATCACCTTAACCACCTATTTTCCGAAAAATGTTAATTATTACAGAAAGTATGAACTTGGCTGCTATGCCCATATAAACGAAATAATTCACTATAAATGGATATTTTCTAGCATAATGCTTCTTATGGAATAAAAACATAGCCCGATGAAATTCATAAACAATTTTAAAAGGTTTCTTTTTACTGCTTGCCCCTTTGTAATGGATGATGCTTGTAAATGGGCAATAATAAATCTCCCAACCTGCTTGCTTGATTCGATAGCACCAATCGATATCTTCACCGTACATAAAAAACTGTTCATCTAATAACCCGACTTGCTTAATCACTTCTCTGCGCACGATCATAAATGCCCCTACCAAACAATCGATTGGATGCGGTTCGTTCAAATTCATATAGCCGAGATGATATTGATTAAATCGCGGACTTTTTGGGAAAAGTCTCGCCAATCCCACTAAGTAGTAAAAAGAAGCCTCCGGAGTTGGAAATCCCCTATGACAAGCCCGGTCTAATTCTCCATTCGGCAAAACAACCTCGCATCCGCTCGCTCCAACCTTCTTATTTTTATCCATAAATTCTATCATTTTCTCAATGGTATCTTCTTTTACAATTGTATCAGAATTTAACAACAAAATATAGCGTCCTTTCGACAATTTTATTGCTTGATTATTTGCCTTTGAAAATCCTACATTTTGTTTATTTTCAATCACCGCCACATTCGGGAACTTTCCCTTGATGATATGGACGGAATTATCCGAAGAATGGTTATCTACAACAATAATTTCATAACTATACTTTGTCTTAGATTTTAAGATAGACTCAATCGCCCCAACTGTTAGTTTCGGTGTATTATAATTAACGATAATAACGCTAATATCCATTGTTTCACCTGCTTGTAAAAAAATAATCCGGCCTAACTAACCGGATTATAGTAAATAATTGATCTGTTGTAAATATATCACTTCAAATCCTAAAATCAGTTTTTAAAAATTCTTTCAACGCTTCACGCCAATGTCTTAACATTGGAAACCCATTCACTTTCAAAGAAAAATTGTCTAGCACAGAGTATTTAGGTCGTGCCGCTGGTCTAGGAAATTGTTCTGTCGTGATTGGATTTACTTTCACATGAATATTACTTTCTTCAAAAATAGCTTTGGCAAACTCGTACCAAGAACATGCCTCACTATTTGTCGCATGATAGATTCCAAATTTCTCAGTTTGGACTAATTCAATAATAAAGTGGGCTAAGTCAACCGTATATGTAGGAGAGCCAATTTGGTCATTGACAACACCAATTTCTTCTTTTTCTTTCGCCAGTCGAAGCATGGTTTTGACAAAATTTTGTCCAAACTCTCCATATACCCATGCTGTTCTCACAATAAAATATCGAGAACATAACGATTTTGTTAACTCCTCACCAACGAGCTTAGATTTTCCGTATACTCCTAACGGATTTGTTTGATCATATTCCCTATAAGGAACCGTTGAATTCCCGTCAAATACATAATCGGTACTAATGTAACATATTTTCGCTCCAACTTTTTCCGCTGCCACTGCCAAGCTTCTTTGTCCAAACGCATTCACTAAATAAGCTATTTCTTCTTCTATTTCCGCTTGATCTACTTTTGTATAGGCAGCAGCGTTTATGATGATATCAGGTTTAATCTTTGTAATAACTTCATTTACTATGCTCTCATTCGTAATATCCAAATCACTTTTTGTAAACGAATATAGTTCAAAGTTCGTTTGCTGTAGTTGCCTTACAAGCTCTTGACCTAACTGCCCATTTGCCCCAGTGACAACAATCTTCATTATAATCTCCCTAACTTCTGTCCATATTGTCTTTCATAATACTCTTTGTATTCACCTGATAAAATGTTTTCCCACCAAGAACGATTTTCTAAATACCAGTCAATCGTTTTCTTTAATCCTTCTTCGAACGTATATTTCGGCTTCCATCCTAACTCTTTACGGATTTTTGTCGCATCAATGGCGTAGCGTCGATCGTGACCAAGGCGATCTTCAACAAATGTAATGAGCGATTCAGGTTTGTTTAAATATCGTAAAATTGCCTTTACTACTTCGATATTCGTTCGCTCATTATTGCCGCCAATATTGTATACTTCTCCATTTCTTCCCTTATGTAACACTAGATCAATCGCAGAACAATGATCTTCCACATGAAGCCAATCACGAACATTCAAACCATCACCATAAACAGGGAGCGGTTGATCGTTTAAGGCATTAATAATCATCAACGGAATTAACTTTTCTGGAAAATGGTAAGGGCCGTAATTATTAGAACATCTTGTAATATTCACTGGCAACTCGTATGTTTCATGATACGCCCGTACTAAAAGATCCGCACCGGCCTTACTTGCACTGTATGGACTGTTTGGAGCTAACGGTGTTGTTTCCGTAAAATAACCTGTTTCTCCTAATGTTCCATATACTTCATCAGTGGAAATCTGTATATATTTTTTCACACCATACTTTTTCGCTGCATCAAGCAACACTTGAGTGCCTTGAATATTCGTTCGTACAAATACTCCCGGATCAGTAATACTGCGGTCTACATGTGATTCAGCAGCAAAGTTTACAACTGCATCGACACCTTCAGCAAACAGCGACTCAACTAACTCTCTGTTAGTAATATCCCCTTTTACGAATCGATAGTTTGGCTCATTTTCAACTTCTTTCACATTCTCTAGATTCCCGGCATATGTAAGCGCATCTAAATTAATAATTTGATAGTTTGGGTATTTTTTTACCATGTAATTCACAAAATTACTGCCAATAAAACCTGCTCCACCTGTAATCAATACTTTCATCTGCATTTCCTTCCCTTAATAAGTGAAATTATTTTCTGCTTCTGCCAGCCTAGGATGCTTACTGTCTTTTTCAGACAAAATAGGAGAATGAGTCGGCCAATCAATCTTTAAATCTGGATCGTTCCAGCAAATTCCCCGATCATGCTTCGGTGAATAATAATTGTCTACTTTATATAGCACCTCTGTATTTGGTACAATCGTACAAAACCCATGAGCAAAGCCCTTTGGAACTAACAACTGCCGCTTATTCCCTTCGCTTAAAATAAATCCTTGCCACTCGCCATAGGTTGGAGACCCTTTACGAATATCAACAATCACATCATAAATGGCCCCTCGAATCACCCGAACTAACTTCGTTTGAGCAAAGGGTTCAAGCTGATAATGAAGACCTCTCAACGTTCCAACTTCCACAGATAAAGAATGATTGTCTTGAACAAACTCGTAATTGAATCCTAATTCTTTGAAAACTTTATCATTATAACTTTCCATAAAGAACCCACGATCATCACCAAACACTTTCGGCTCTATAAGAAAGGCATCTTTAAATCTTGTTTCAATAATTTTCAACTAATTCACCTTCTTTACTAACCCGATTGGCGATATCGAGCAAATATTGCCCATAACCATTTTTCTTTAAAGGATCGGCTAATTTTAGCAGCTGCTCTCTCGAAATGTAACCTTTACGATACGCAATTTCTTCTAGACAAGCCACTTTTAAACTTTGTCTTTTTTCAATCGTTTCAATAAAAAGCGAAGCCTCTAGTAATGATTCATGTGTTCCCGTATCTAACCAAGCAAAACCGCGCCCAAGCAATTCCACATGAAGCTCTCCAAGTTCTAAATACGCCTTATTTACATCCGTAATTTCAAGTTCTCCACGAGCAGAAGGCTTAAGCGACTTAGCGATGTCAATAACACGATTATCATAGAAATATAAACCCGTCACCGCATAGGTAGACTTCGGATTTTCCGGCTTTTCTTCAATAGAAATAACTTTACCATTCTTGTCGAATTCGACTACACCAAAACGTTCAGGATCTTTTACATTGTATCCAAATATAGTCGCTCCACGCTTTCTCGATGCAGCTCGTTCCAACATCTCCGTAAATCCATGACCGTAAAAAATATTATCTCCAAGAATCAGAGCCACATTATCATTACCAATAAACTCTTCCCCAATAATAAACGCTTGTGCCAATCCATCAGGCGATGGTTGAACAGCATAAGATAAAGATATTCCCAAGTCACTACCATCGCCAAGAAGCTGCTCGAAGCGTGGAGTATCCTTCGGAGTAGATATGATAAGAATGTCACGAATCCCAGCGAGCATTAAAATAGATAAAGGATAATAAATCATTGGTTTGTCGTATATAGGCAATAATTGCTTCGATATTGCCTTTGTCAAAGGATATAGGCGTGTGCCGCTGCCGCCGGCTAAGATTATCCCTTTCATTTTTAATCTCCTTTTTATTTTGTGAGAGTTTCTTTATAACGCTTTAAAAATGATATTTATTAAATATTTAAAGAGAAATCTTCTTTTTCTAAAGTCAGATTAGGATTGTAATAAGGATCTTTATCTAAAATATGTCCCCATCTTTGTTTCATATACTTAACTTCCTTAATGTCCAGCGAATGTCCCCTCGAAACAGATTCATGATGAAATAATTCTGCCTTCGGTGGAAGTACAATTAAATAACCTTTCTCTCGAATTCTTAAACACAAATCCACATCATTAAAAGCTACAGCCAAATCTTTTTCATTAAATCCGCCTATTTCATTGAACAAATATTTTTTAGTAAGTAAACATGCTCCAGTGACAGCACTAAAATTTCTTGTATCTGTCAACATTGAAAAATAACCTAATGAATCTCCTTGGAAATATTTATGAGAATGACCAGCAATCCCTCCAATTCCTAATATTATTCCTGCATGTTGAATCCTACCATCTGTATAATACAGTTTAGCTCCTACTGCTCCTACCTCTTTTCTCTGAATATGTTCAACCATTACAGTTAACCATTCCGGTTCAATAACCTCTACGTCATTATTTAAGAATAATATATACTCCCCTTGAGCATATTCTACTGCTCGATTATTTAGATAAGAGTAATTAAAAGGTACATCTAAACGCAATACTCTATGTTTAGTAGCTGACAAATATTCTAATGTTTCTTGTTCCTTACTTCCATTATCAATAATAATAATCTCATAATTTTTATAAGTAGTCTTTTTCTCAATACTATCAATACAAGTCCGAATAAGTTCTACTTTATCTCTCATTGGAATAATAATCGATACCAATTTTTCTTCATCTATCTTTCTTCTAACCTCATAGTGCCCAAAACTTTTACCTTTAGTAACTCTTCCAGCTATATTTCTTCTATTTAAGGCATCTTGAACTACCTTTACCCCATTTTCCCATGCATAATGTTTCGAATTTCCATTTTGAGCTGTGGATGTTGGAATTTTCCTCCAATGGTATAAGACTTTTGGAATATGTTTCACTTTTTCTGTACGTTCAGTAAATCTAAGAACTAAATCATGGTCTTGACTACCTTCAATATCTGTTCTTAGCCATCCCAATTCATCGCCAATAGATTTTCTATAAACAGCAAAGTGGCAAATATAATTTACTGATAATATATAATCTGGTGACCAATCCGGTTTAAAAAACGGTTCACAGTAAATTCCGTTCTCATCAATTTTATCTTCATCAGAGTAAATCATGTCTGGATTGCATTCATTAATAACTTTTGCGACTTCATACAATGCATCAATTGTTAATTCATCATCATGATCTAAGAAGCCAACATAATCCCCGCTAGCCAATTCAATTGCTTTATTTGTAGCTCCAGCAATCCTAAGATTGTTTTTTGCTCGAACAATCTTAATCCTTTTATCCTTCTTAGCATACTCCTCAAGTAACTCCCATACCTCTTTATTGCTGGAGCAATCATCACAAATACATAATTCCCAATAAGGATAAATTTGATTCCTTACAGAATCAATAGCTTTAGCCAATAAGTTTTTATCTGTATTGTAAGTAGGCATTACTATACTAATTATTGGTTTCTGCGAAAATTGTTCAATTTCGACTTTTATTTCATTTATAACGCTATTGCTTGGAATTTGACTTCTAATCCATTTATCGTAATTATAATCATTATTTTCATAATTTATTTTTTTCTCAATTAGATTAACAGTCTCTCTTAAACCCTTTGTTTTAATTCTATTAACTACCTTAGGAATAGAATTCCATTTATTTAAAAGAAAAAAATTCCTTACTCTCCTTATTATTTCTAAATATTTCCAACCTTTTGTATTTACAATAGCTTGATTTATAGCTTCAATATTTCTAATATGTGTATCCTTATCTTCAATTTGTTGCCTTAAATGCTGATTTTCGACTGTTAACTTCTCCACTTGTTTTAACAAATTAACTCTATCCTCTATAAGATTTTGTATATCTTGAGTATGCTGGGAGACCCAGTTATAAATTTCCTGTATTTGTTGTATCCCTATTTTTTGTTCATTTATTATTGAACTCCATAGTTTATCATATGTAGAACACTGTTGATTTTGTATTTCAATTAAATTTAAATCTTTAATACTATTTTCTAAATCTAATAATTTATTTATTATGTCTGAATCTATTACGCTATTATTTTTTCTAATCGTAATGTTAGATCTAATAATCTCTAATTTTTCTGCACTCTTTAATGAGACAATAAATTTACGATAACATGGAACACTATAATCCCTCTCATAGATATACTTGTTATAAAATTCGTCAATAACAAAACGGTAATTTTTTAGCTTATTACTACTAGCAACTAAAAAATGTAGTCTCATTAACTTTTCCCATAAAAATAACGAACCATGTTCAAATTCAATAAAGTTGATACTATTTTCTCTTAAAATCTTTAGTGTATCATTGAATTGTGGCAAAGAGTTTTGTCGATGTTCCTCTAGCCAACGAAAATTCTCACCATAAAGTGCTTTATGGTACTCATTTAAACGAATCTCCGCTTTCTCCACTCCTTCGGTATTAAAAGGGGCTGCGATAATAAATCCCTCTCTAGCTACACGCTTTATTTCAGTAATAAACTTTTCTCTTTTTGTATTACTAATATGTTCAAAAACATCTAGAGCTATGACGAAATCAAAAGTTTTATCTTTTAACGGCATATCTGTTGCATCAGCTTGTATATAGTTAGACTCATCCTTTAAATGTTTTGGAACTTCTATATCTAAATAAGTTATCTGATCATTGGGTAAAAAATGTTCTAAGTTTCTATGCTCATTTGCTCCTACTTCTAGGATGCAATATTTCTCTTTTTCCCTTACCAAATTAATAATTTCGGCTACATGTTTATATCTTTGGTATTGATCAAAAGGGATTTTTTCCATCACTTCACAACTCTCCATTCATGCTCAATATGTACAAGCCCTTCAGTAAAATAATCACTTTCAACATTAAAATGACATACATCGTTTTTATAATCAATACATACCAGTCCACCGTCAGTGAAAATACCCGCATCTACAAAATAAGTTCCAGCAAGCAGTGGGACTTTTGGGATTTTATACATTACAGTGTGAGTTCCTTTTGTTTTAGGAACATTGACCTTATCCAAATAAGTATTGGGACCAAAAATATATTTGCGGTCATTTCCATATATAGCTACTCCTAATAAAAAATTAGGAACTTCATTCGTAAATATAGTATATTTAATGTAAACAACTAGCTCTTCAAACGTTTTAATACGAATTTTATCCATTGTAACAGAATTAATTTTGGCAATAATATCTACATTCAACTCGGTCTCTTGCTCATTTTTATTAATTCTCTCAATACTAGCAGCTACTTCTCTCTGCTGATCTTTAAGCATTTCTAATTGAAGGGAGTCTTCGTACTGATTTACTACCTCACTGGAAGAACCGATATGTCGCACATTTCCGTTTTGAAGCCAGATAGCCCTGTCACAGAACCTCTTTACCTGCTCACCGGAATGAGATACAAATAAAATTGTTGTTCCTTTATTTTTTATTTCTTTCATTTTATCAATACACTTGATTTGAAATTTTATATCTCCAACAGCTAATGCTTCATCTACGATTAAAATATCTGCATCTACGTTTATAGCAATAGAAAATGCCAATCTAACATACATCCCACTTGAATATGTTTTAACCGGTTGGTCAATAAAATCACCAATATCCGCAAACTCTGCAATTTCGTTAAAACGTCGGTCCATCTCTTCCTTAGAAATACCAAGGATGGCTCCATTCATATAAACATTTTCTCTTCCTGTAAATTCTGGATTAAATCCACTACCTAACTCAAGTAAAGCTGCCACTCTTCCGTTTACTTCAACGGAACCTGAAGTAGGTGTCAATGTTCCAGCTAGTATTTGAAGTAAGGTGCTTTTTCCCGATCCATTTCTTCCAATTATACCTACCGTTTCACCTTTTCGAATTTGAAACGAAACATTGTTGAGAGCTGTAAATTCACGATAATACTTTCTCCTTCCTCTAAGTAAACTTTGCTTGAGTCGATTAATCGGTCTATCATATATTTGGTAAATCTTACTCAAATTTTCTACCTTTATAGCTATATCAGAGGACATCCGCAAAACCTCCTCTTGTCTTCTTGAACCATATCAACCCTAATAATGCTGTAATAACACCAAATACCGTACCAATTATGAGCCAATTCCAGTGTGGAAGGAGCCCCCAAACAGTTATACGTCTTACATCTTCAACAACATAACTAATCGGGTTAATATAATATAAAAATTGTAGTTCCTTTGGTATTGCAGAAATAGGATAAAAAATTGGGCTTAAAAACATCAAAGCTGATATAACTACACTCATTACTTGTCCAATATCACGAATATATACCCCTAAAGACGATAAAAACCACCCTAATCCTAAAGTAAATAGACATATAGGTAACAGCACTAAAGGAAGCAGGATTACAGTCCAATATATTTTTCCTGTAAAAATTAAAATGGCCATAATTAAAATCACTATATTAATTCCTAAATGAAATAAAGAAGAACCAAGGATAACTATAGGCAATATTTCTAGAGGAAACACTACTTTCTTCACATAATTCACATTGCTCGTAATTAACATTGGCGCTCTAGATACTACTTCTGAAAAAATATTAAATACAATAAGTCCTGAAAATAAGAGTAATGCGAATTCCACTTTGCTATTCCCTGAACTTGTTCCCCAACGAGCTTTGAACACTACACTAAAGACAAATGTATAAATCATTAACATCATTAGTGGTGTAATAAATGACCAAACAATGCCTAGATATGAACCTTGATAACGACTTCTCACTTCTCTTTTGATGAATTGCATAATCAAACTTCTATGTAAAAATAAGCTTCTTATATCACCTAATAGTCGCATTTCTAACTCCTCATTCGTGAGACTAATATTTTAACTTTTTAAAAATCCATGTTGAACATGTAAAAGGTACTGTGAAAATCATTAATTCAAACAAAAATAAAATAATATCATATTTAATGAGAGGAACTATTTTAAAAAAATTGCCCAAACAAGGCTTCTGACTAAATTTTTTTCTAGCTTCCGTTAAATGAATTTGAAAATAAACAAGTTGCTTTTGTTGTAGTGTTAATGATAGCCGTTCTAGTGTTAAGCGATATTTGTTGCCCTGCTTTTCTATTCGATGTCGAATATAATCATTTATATTTGTAATATTCACCAAACGTTGATTCCCTATTTGATTCCCCGAATGAATCCGATACAAAACAAGAGGTTCTTTAATATATCCTAAAGAACCTTTAACAGCTGCGTGAATTGCTAACCAATGATCATGTACGAATTCATCGTAGTCAGGAAAAGGTATCGCACTCTTCGCAACATCAGCCCTAATCATCATTGCACATCCTGTGACGCTATTTCTATTAATTAGGTGAGCAAAAGTATTGTTACCATGAACATGCTTTAGTCTAAAATTGCTTTTCTTAAAACTTTTATGAATGATACGATCATTTTCATCTATTAAACTCAAATCAGAATATACGAGTGTGCAATGATGTTTCGTGATGTGACTCACTAATCGCTCTACCTTTTCAGAAAGCCATATATCATCTTGATCGCAGTAACAAATATAATCGCCATTGGCTTCTCTTGTTAATTGCTCAAAGGTCTTATTGCTTCCAACATTCTTTTCATTTCTTATTACCTTGCATGGAAACCTAGAGATAATATTTTCCGACATTTTCTTTACTTTTTCATACTCTGCATCATTAGCACTATCATCACAGATGATGATTTCAATATTTTCGTACGTTTGATTATTCAAGCTTTGCAACTGTTTCTCGAAAAAATCTGTACGCGGAAAATACGTAGCAACCACAATCGAAACCAATGGCATCTCCATTTAAAATCAACTCACTTTTTCCTGCTTATTTTGCATAAGGAAAGAAACTAACAATCCAAGCAATATCCAGAATATTACGGCTGTACCGATGATGGAATCGTTAAATAACGCCTGAATGAGATACGCACTACAAGCGATAGCGACGCTTGCGAAAATAGCTTGTTTATCATCAACTAATTTCGTATTGATCAAACGTTTTATTGTCAATATCCCAATGTTGACAATGAAAGCAACAAACGCAAGCAGGGCAATCACACCAGCTCCGTAAGCAATACCGATGTACATGTTATGCGGCTTATCGACTATAACAGTATATGTCTCGATATTGGCTTGCTTTTCAGGGTCATCTTGCGGGAAAAAGTAAGGAAGTGTATCAAGACCGTATCCAAATAATGGACGATACTGAATAAGTTCCCACGTTTTTTTCCATATGTATAAACGTCCCGATCCAGGACCAACTCCTGATTCAGGAAGTTGTGGAAGTTGATACTCCTTATTTTCTTGATTTGATCCAGTTTCGGCATATACATGACTTGCATCAAAAGCTTGCTGGAATTCATTGACTACAGCACGAGCTTCCGCAAACGGATTGCTTTTTATAAAAAACCCAAACGTTTCATCCCATACTTTCGGATTATGATTTACCATGACAACATAAATGCATGCTGCTCCGACTAAAAAAACGGCAAAAGTAACTGCGAATTTACGTTTGTATATTGCTTTAAAAACAAGCGAAAAGACAAGCGGAAGGGTAAGCATTAATGTAAGAAATCCACTAACCGAAAGAGAACTTAACAACATCGCAAAACATAGTAAAGACATCACGAAATTTATAATACTTCTGATCTTATTTTTATCTAATAATGCCCAAGTGAAGAAAAGGGTCGTAAGAACAGCCGAAACCCCACTTACATAGTTCCCGTGGTTAATGGTCGCAAGTAACCGCGAACCTTCCGTCAATTTTGCGCCTTGGGGAAGATTTGAGTAAAGCAATTTTTTCACCCAGTTTAATTCGAGTACGTTATAACCGTAAAAATTAACAATCCCCAACAAAGCGTTAATCAGCACAAATGGGTATAGGCAATACAATGCCCATTTTAGCCTCTTCTCTGTATAATGAATATTCGCAGCGATAAAAAACAACATTAAATAACAAAGATACGTAATAGCCCCCTCGTTTCTGTCATACATTCCATAAAGGGCAAGCGTCTTATACGGCGCAAAAACAACCGACAAAGTAATAAAGATCGCTAACAAAGCTAACGATATGTTTATTTTTGTTTTTGGTATAGAATACTTAAGCACGGCAACCTTATATATAAATAGTAGACTTAAACATGCAGTGGAAATTAGCAATAAAATGTGTTTGTAATAAGTAAATACATCTGCTTTCTTTCCCGTATCTAAAATATCCGTTTCCGTAATGGACGGGCTGATATAATCGGTAATATGTACTCTTGTTAATAATGGAACAAAGACTAAAGTAAAGATGAGTCCGAAAAACAAAAATCGGTCCACTTTTTCTATTTCAAGCCTGTCTTCTTCCTCATCGCGCTCAATTTTTAAATATCTATATAAATCAGACATAGACATCCACCTTATGTAGCGATTATTTTGTTCGTTGATGAATGAGGGTCAGAAGTTCATCAATTCTAGAATGGTAGTTTTCGGATCCCGGCAGCTGCTTACTTTTTTCGAGATATGCCTTCGCCTTTGCGTACTCCCCATTAAAATACAAAATTTCGCCGAACTGTAATGTGAAAATCGGATCTTCCTGCAGGAAAGGCCGTTGTGTAATAGCTTTTTCATAATAAAGAGACGCATGTTGAAAGTCGTTCTTCATCGCATAGGCTAACCCAACATAGCGCATAATGTTATAACGATCTGGGTATTTTTTTAAAAGCGGTTGTAATAACGGTAGCGCTTGCTCCCCGTTGCCTTGCTTGATCCATTCAAAAGCTTGCTGATACTGAATATAATCCTGCTTAAACTGCTGGTCTTGCCGTTCTCCTTTCCAATAAGCATAGCTAATACCTATAAGAACGAAAATAATAAGGCCGTAGAATACATATCGACTCAGTCTTTCACTCATCATCCATTCGCCTCATTCTACTAAAAATCGACAATCCTCTACCTGTAAATTTTAGTAGATTATTCTCAATAAAGCAAGTGTTTCTTCAAATAAATATACCCATGATCTCTAAAAAAGGGTAAATTTATTCAAATTTTATACAATAAACAGAGCAAGATATCATTAGAGTATAAGTAAAAAGTCCTGCAAGAGAGATATCTCTCTGCAGGACTTCTCATTTTGAAACAATCACACACCTAAAATATTATTTTGCAACGTTTACTACGTCACTTGAAACAGTGTTTCCTACAACATTCGAAGATGTAATTGCTCCAATTTGATCAACGTCAACGATACCGGTAGCAGAAACAGTAATTGGTTTCGTTAAATCAGTTACTCGTGACGAAAGTTTTAAGTAAACTGTTTTGTATCCTTTGTTGCCAACTACCACAGTACCAGCAGCGCTGTCTTCATAAACTCCTGCTACTGTATTTGAAACACCATCTACTTTAACAGTGAAGTTAGAGCCAGAAAGTACAGTAGAAATAGTAGAGTTAGCAACTGGTTCGCTAAAGTCTACTCTAATTACATCTGCGCTAGTTAATGTTGCTGTAAATGTTGGAGCTACATTTTCTTTCATAGTTTCAGTAGTAGTAACTGTATCCATTACAAGACCAGATACGTTTTTAATGTTGCTTACTGTAATTACATGAGCTCCTGTCCAAGTATTAGCTCCCGGAGCAAGAGTTACAAGAATTCTATTCGTTGCTCCATCAAATACAGCTTTAGATAAAGCTAAACCGTTAATATTAAAGTTAGACAAGTTAAGCGCAGAAGCATCTAAGTTTTGAGTAAACGTGAAACACAATGTGTTGTTGTCTACTACTTCAACGCCATTTGTATCAACGCTAGTAAGAGCTGGTTTTGTAGTTAAGCTATCAGTGCCGCGTACAAATGTAATTTGCTTACCTTCAGCATAAGCGTTAGGGCTTGAAGCTAAGTCTTGTACTAAACCGTTTGGTAAAGTAACTGTATATGTTCCTTTCGGTAAGGAAGAGATATCTAATGTAACAGATTTTGATTTACCATTTACAGGGTTATACAACTTAAAGTTCACGCTATCCGTTGTAACGTTTACACCAACAGCTTTACGCACATTGTTTTCATCAACATAATTATCAGTGTTTCGAATAACAGTAATAGCGTTTTGAGTAGTTACTTCCTCATCAAATGTAAGAACAAGGTTTTCAACACCATTAATTTTCACTACTTGGCTGCTTACTAGTTTTGGTGCCGTTCTATCAGCTTGCAAATTAACTACTTTCGTGTAAGCATCTCCTGCGTTACCAGCAAGGTCTGTATAGCTGCTTACTTCAACTGCTTGAATTCCAGGTTGAGCACTATTCAATGTTGCTGTATAAACTAAACCTGTAGAATCAACAGAAACGGAAGCAGCAGTAGTACCGCCAATTTTAATTGTTGGATTACCTAATAATTTTTCACTGAATGTAACTTTAACAGTCTTGTCGTTTACTGCTTCAACGCTTTGAACAGTAGGTTTAGTTGTATCAACAGTAGTTTTCATAACTGTTAGCTCTGCTGGGTTTGGATTAATTACGTTTCCGTTATAATCAACAGCGCCAAAGATTTTCAATGTTAAGGCTTTATTTACTGGCACAGACGAAGAAGCTAAGTTAATTGTCATTTCATCGCTGCCAGCAGCAAAGCTTGGAGATACTGAAATTTCAGTCGTTCCATCATAAAGCTTCACTGTACCAACGCTATTTAACGGCTCAGAGAATTTAACTTTTAACGTTAAGCCGTTATCTGCATAAGAATAAGATAGAACCGCAGGTCTTACTGAATCAGTTGTATCAATCGTTGTTGTGTACGCAGGAACATCTTTGCCATCAGTTGTTTTAACGTTCTTAATATCAACAACGTAACGTTTTGTAAAGAAATCACTGTTAGCAGCAACTAATGTCAAAGTTTTCTTATCATCGCTTAAAGATGCTTTAATATCTGTTTGGCTGATAGCAGGTTGCCCATCAAGCGCAGTAAACACAATTGAAGTAGTCTTCAACGTGTCATCAGACGTATCAGTAGTACCTTTATCAACTAATACAGTTGAAGCATCAATTGGTTTACTGTAGATGAGCAAAATCGATAACATAAATTTACATTGAGACAAAAAAGAAGACATGAACCCGATTCCTTGGTTAGAATAGATGTGCTACCAACCATTCACACAAGGAGGTTCATGTCTCATGAATAGATTAGCACATCATCAAGGAATCCACAAGTTTTTCACGACGTTGGGGTTGGCGCTTTATTTCTCGAAACCTGTGATGAAGCATCTCGTTCATATCGTGGATGCGATGGTGACGAAAGGTTTTTCGGGAACGTTGACCGATCTACATCATGGGAGTTTTCATCCGAACCATCGCACGACACTGAGCCATTTTTTCACGAAAAGTCCGTGGGATGAAGAGACATTGCTCCGCAAACTCCAGCAGTGGATGCTTCATCGTGTCGAACGCATCGCCAAACAGAAGAATCAACCCATTTTTGTTTCCATCGATGATACGATTTGCCAAAAAACGAAGCCTTCGTCACGGGCAACATGCGCTATTCAAGGGTGTGATTGGCATTATTCTCACACAGAGAAAAAATCGATTTGGGGGCATTCTCTCGTTTGGCTCATGGTTCATACGATGACTCAAGCGTTTCCGTTTGCTTTTCGCCCCTACGACAAGGAGGCTGGAAAAAGCAAAGGAAAACTCGCGATTGAGATGCTTTCTTCTTTGGATGTGAGTCGTCCTGTTTATGTACTGATGGACTCTTGGTATCCATCGAAAGCACTCGTGGAAGCCTGCTTGAAAAAAGGGTTCCACGTCATCGCGATGCTTAAGACGAACCGGATTCTCTATCCGAAAGGCATCGCCATCCAAGCGAAGCAGTTTGCCCGCTATCTCGAACCGAATGACACCCGCCTCGTCACGGTGGGAGAAGAGCGCTATCGCGTCTATCGTTACGAAGGAGCGCTCAACGGTCTCGATGATGCGGTGGTGCTACTTGTTTGGAAAGCCGATCAACCGATGACACCGGAACATCTTCATTGCGTCTTGAGCACCGATTGGGAGCTAAGCGACGAAGACATCTTGCGCTACTATGCCGAGCGTTGGTCGATCGAATGTTTTTTCCGTCAAGCGAAAGACCAGCTGAAACTCGATGGGTACCGCGTTCGTCATCATCGAGCGGTGAAACGTTACTGGATCTTGGTGCAGCTTGCTTACGTGTACAGCCTATTCGAGTCTAACAGCGATTTTTCGGATGGGCTCGATCTCCTGCGCAAGAGAAAAGGACATAGCCTCGTGGAGTTCATTTACCATGCAGCGAAACAAAATATTCCCATTGATACCGTGAAAAAACAGCTCCACGTGGCATAAGGGGTACCCTGTTTGTCTCTTTTACATGGTAATTATTGTAATTGAAATTGCTCAACTACAGTTGGTTTATTAAATTTGATTTGTACTGTTCTAGAGTTAACCGCACTTACACCTACAACCGCAGGAGCAACTTTCGCCTCATACGCAGCTTTTACAGTTGCTTGTTTTGTAGTTAAATCCGCTTTGAACGCAGTTGCTTTTGTTAATGCGTCTTGAGCTTCTGCTAATGCTTTTTCAGCTGCAGCTAGGTCGCCTTTGTTTGTTGCTTCTTCCGCAGCTTTTAGCTTCACAGAAACTGTGATGTCATACATTAAGCTGTCGCGAAGTTGTTGAGCAGCTGCTTTGAATTGAGAACGAAGCAAGTCGCGAGTTGTTTGTCCATACACGCGATCTAAAATCACTGTGCGTTTGTTCAACTCATAAGAAATTTTGTTGTAAAGATCTTCTGCTTTTACAAGATCTTTCGCATCAACAGCCGCTTGCAAGTCTTTACGCATTGCGTCCAATTTCACTGCATAGTTGTATGCGTCGATGTAAGTGACAACGCGTTTTGCTACGTACTCGTTGTATGTAGCATCCAAATCTGCAAGCAATGCGTCTTTGTTTGCGCCGCCTGCTTTTTTCACTAATGCTACCGCATCAGCGTATGCTTTTTTCGCTTTGTTGTACTCAGCGTATACTTTGTTGATGTCTGCAAATTGACCAGTGCTTGTTACTTGGCTGTAAGCATAGTAAGCGTTTTTGAATTGTGCTTTTGCTTGGCTTACAACAGAAGCAACATTAGTAGCCGCTTGAGAAGCGTTCGGATTTGCAGCGACAAACGCACTTGCAGCAACTGCGCTTGCTGTCGCTAGTTTAATAGCTTTCTTTTTGTCCATAGAGTAGTACGTCTCCCTTCTTTATCTAAACTTTAGAGCAATGAGTACTAAACAAAGATTAGTAAAATCATTGCCTAAAAGGTTTAACGGGGTCAAAACATTCCTATTAACCTATCAGTAGGCAATAGAAGTAAATGGTGCGTATGTTGCTATATCTTGATGTTTATTCCCCATCGCTCCACGTTTACTATAATAATACATTTTTCTCGTAATTTCTAGTCTTAAATCCAAATTTTTTCGTCAATTCTCGTATCGAATCGGTTACAATTTCATTACAGAACGATGACAAAACGGCGCACACCTTACATGTATATGCCTCCATCTGCACATCGAGAACTTTTTTTACAAAAAAATATCCTCGATTTTTTCTCACCAAAAGAAAAGGCTCGCCGATGCGAACCTTTTGTCTTTTAATCTAGCTTTTTCACCTGAACAGAAAAAGGATCGCTCAACACGACTCCAGTGACATCATAACGGTCGTCGATAAATAAATCCGGCAAGCGAAACTGCCCAGCAAACTGCTCTGGATCGTTTTTAATCGTAAATTGAAACTGCATGTAATAATCGTCGTTGTTCATTAGTTGCTTCGCCACTTCCTCGATTTCCGCTTGCGGTACATTATATTGCTGCAAGTACGACACCGAGTTTAAAATTTGTGCATACCGGTCATCAAAATAAGCCCTTAATGTCACGACGTTCCCATCGATCGTTCCTTCAAGCGGCAACGGGTCTTTTTCATCATAAAAATACCAGCCTGTCAGTTCGTTCCCTTCCTGCTTTTCAATGACAAACGACACTTTTTCTTTCCCACTTACGAGCTCATACTCCCCTTTTAATGCCTGCTTCACTAACGCCGTAAATTGCTGCGACGAAAGCGCCACGTACTGGACGTTCGCGTTTTTTGACACGTACAAGCCGCTTCCTACACCGTAAAAGAGCGCACCTTCGATCGTTTTCGTGCTATAGACGCGGTATTGCTGCCCTTTTTTCAATGCCCGAACTGCTTGCATCTTGTTTTGTTTCCATTGGTAAAGCGTTGTGTTTCTCACGATAATGATTTTTCCAATCGTCCCCTTTTTTAACTCCAAATTTCCCCATAGCACTTTCGCCTCGGTGGTTTGCCCATTCCAACCGAACACACTAAGTGCAACAGCGAACGCCATGATAAAACCTGCCATCCATTTTTTCATTATTTTGACCCCCAAAAATAAAATCATACATTTATTGTAAGCGGACGAATGAAAACAGGAAATAGTTTTTTCATTAATATTTTCCTTTTTTTACTTCACACCCCTCCCCCACGACCGCCGCTCGTCCGATGGAGACGTACGTCACATTCGCTTGTTTTGCTTCTTCTAGCGAATAGCAGTTGCGGCCGTCGAAAATGATAGGGATGCGCATTTTTTCGCGAAAGACCGAAAGCGGTGTTTGTTTAATAACGTCCCATTCCGTGACGATGAACGCCGCATCGGCATCGCGAATCGCTTCTGTCACCGAGCGGGCGTATCGGACGGAGGAAGGCAAATGCCTTTTGGCGTTATTGGTCGCAATCGGGTCATAGGCGACGACATGCGCTCCTTCCGCCAAAAGTCGATTTGCGATCACAATCGACGCTGCCTCTCGCACATCGTCCGTGTTCGGCTTAAACGCTAAGCCAAGCAAAGCAACGTTTTTTCCGCGCAACGACATGTACTGCTTCGCTTTTTCCACTAATAATGCTTGCTGATGGTTATTCACTTGAATGACTGCTTCAAGCAGCTCAAACTGGTGCTGAACGTTACCCGCAATTTGCACGAGCGCTTTCGTATCTTTCGGAAAACAAGAACCGCCATAGCCGATGCCCGCTCGCAAAAAATGCGAGCCGATTCGCTTGTCCAGCCCGATTCCATAAGCAACGTCATCAATCGTTGCTCCCACTTTTTCGCAAATATTGGCAATTTCATTAATAAAACTGATTTTGGTCGCTAAAAAAGCGTTCGAGGCGTATTTAATCATTTCCGCGCTCGCTAAATCCGTCCGAACGATTGGAATTCCAAGCGGTTCGTATAGGCGAATAAGTAGTTCTGCTGCCTCTCGATCCGCTTCGCTTGCGCCGATGACGATGCGGTCGCCGTAAAACCAGTCGTGAATCGCCGAACCTTCTCGCAAAAACTCTGGATTCGAAATGACGCTCGCCCGCAAAAACCGCGGTTTCCATCGCTCAATCATCACGCGCATGCGCTCATTTGTACCAACTGGCACTGTGCTTTTCGTCACAAGTACGATGTCTTTCGTCATATTTTGTGCAATCGAAGAAACCGCTGCTTCAATATACGTTAAATCCGCCGAACCGTCTTCTTTTTCCGGCGTGCCCACGGCAAGAAAAACGATATCTGCTTCTCCGTAAGCTTCTTTTTCTTCTGCGGTAAAAGACAATCGACCTGCTTCCATATTCTTTTCGATTAGTTGTTCTAGGTCTGGCTCGTAAATAGGGGAACGCCCTTGTTGTAATGCTGCTATTTTCTCTTCCTGAACATCGAAGCAAACGACCGTCTGCCCCATTTCTGCTAAGCACGTTCCTGTCACAAGCCCCACGTACCCAGTTCCTGCTACAGCAATTTTCATCTTCTTTCTCCTCTCTCCTATCTATCTTTATCTTACACGATTGCCTGCTTTTTTGGCAGTTGGAAAACATTTTCATTTTCACAAAGAATCATTCACAGAAAGGAAACAAAGGCTATAGAAAAAGGAGAGTGCGGCATGTGCGAAGAAAAAGACAGTGGATCGGCATTTTTGGCATCGTGCTAGTCGTTAGTTTCGCGAGTTTCTATCTATACCGCCAGTTTCTCTACCACGAGCTTACAAAAACCGCCCAACAAATTCACGAACCAGCCGAGCGGCCAGTGCCGATGAAGCGTTCCACACCAGTGGAGTTAAGGCGTTTGCCGCCGATTTCGTTTTTGTTTATCGGCGTGGATGAGCGAAAAGGCGACCGTGGGCGGGCAGACTCACTTATCGTCGTGACGGTCAATCCGAATAAGCCGTCGGTGAAAATGGTGAGCATTCCGCGCGATACGCGCACTACAATCGTCGGCAAAGGGAAGCTCGATAAAATTAACCATTCGTATGCGTTTGGCGGCGTCGGGATGACGATGGCGACCGTTGAACAGTTTCTTGATATTCCGATTGACTATTACGTGAAAGTCAATATGAACGGGTTTCGCGACATCGTCGATGCAGTTGGCGGCATCACCGTCGATAATCCGTTTGCGTTTACGTATGACAAGACGACGTTTCCAAAGGGGCGCATTACGTTAAACGGGGCAAAGGCGTTAAAATATGCGCGCATGCGCCATAGTGACCCGCGCGGTGGGTTTGGAAGAGAAGATCGGCAAAAGCAAGTGATAGAAGCTGTGATGCACAAAGGGGCAACAGCGGTACTTGCCTACGACGAGATGCTTCGCGCCATCGCTCGAAATGTCAAAACGAATTTGACGCTTGAACAAATGAAAGCGATTTACACAAACTACAAACAAGCCCATACTAACGTCGAAAAACTGCAGCTCACAGGAACGAGCACAAAAATAAACGGCGTCTTTTACGTCATCATCCGAGAGAACGAGCGGCAGTCGATAGCAAATAGGCTAAAAGCACATTTAGAAATCGCTTCACGATCGCCTAGAAAAACGCAGGCGCTCCCTCAATAGAGCGCCTGCTTGCACTACCAATACCGCTTCGCCCCTATGTAGCGCGCGCTCCAGTACGGGCTGTTAAACGCACTAATCGTCACGCCGGTGGAGCTAGCGCTATGGAGAAATTGGTTGTTACCAATGTAAATGCCGGCATGGGAAGCGGTCGTCCCTTCCGTTTGGAAAAAGACGATATCGCCGACGGCAGGAGCGTCAACGCTTGTACCAGCGTTCCACATCGCTATGACTGTACGCGGCAGCGAGATGCCTTGTTGCTGGAATAAATAGAAGATAAGCCCGCTGCAATCAAAGCCCGTATCTGGCGTCTGTCCTCCCCAGACGTACGGTTTCCCTAATAGCGGCGCTGCGTCGGCAACAAGTTCAATCGGGTCAAACGGTTTTTGCACTTGCAAAAGGCGCGTGTAGGTCGTATCGTCTACGATGCCGGTCACTGGCAATTGAGCATTCGCTTGAAACTTTTTTACCGCCTCCGCAGTAGCTTGTCCGAAATACCCCGTCACTTCTGGATACGTAAAATGCCCGAGCTGCTTTAGTTTTATTTGTATGGTTTTTATTTGCTCGCCGCTTGCGCCAATCGTTAACAAGATGGTGGGTTTCGTCTTTTTCCGAAGCGCTTCCTCGAGTTTTGCAAGCGTCGAGCGATCGGCAATTCCCGTTGGTGCTAGCCCGACGTCTTTTTGAAACGTTTTCACCGCTTCTTCTGTCATCGTCCCGAAATAGCCGGTCACTTGCGAATACGTAAAATAGCCGAGCACTTTTAGCCGCTCTTGCAGCGTTTTCACCGCTTCGCCAGACGCCCCAACTTTCCATTCCGCTGCGACGAAACTAGGGCTTGCTTTAGTGGAAGGATTTTCTTTTTTCTTCTCCCCTTTTAATGCCGCGTACGTTTTCGCATCGACAACGCCCGTTACTGGCAAACGGACGCTCGCTTGAAATTTTTTCACCGCTGTTTCCGTCATCGTACCGAAATAGCCGGTGGGAGTTGGGTATGTAAAAAAGCCTTTCGCTTTTAATAGCGCTTGCACTTCTTTAATTTGCGGATGGCTCATGCCAAGCTTCCATTCCGCCGCTTTGCCGTGCGTTGGCATGAACAATAGCGCCGAAGCAAACGCAGATGTCAATAGCACTTGTTTTGCTTTCCTCTCCATTAATTTCTCCCCTTTCGACGATTGTGCTATGTTTAATATAACGAAACTTTCTGTTTCAATAAAGATGACTTTTGTTATAATTTTGTATAAGTATTCCGCAAAATGACGAGAATGAGAGAAAGAACTGACCGGAGAGGATGAAAACCATTGTTGCAAACGAGCTTATCCAAAGCCTTTTTAGATCAAGCGGCGCGGCAAATCCAACAAGAACTTTCCTTCCCGTTATATGAATCCGCAATGAAAAAGGGCTTAAAATTGTATCGGGAAGGGTTTGTGTATAACGCTCAATTAATCGAACAAGATGTCGTGCAAGCAAACGTGCTCGACCGCAGTGTATACAAGCCCGTGCTTGACCTTTTTCAGCTTTCGCAAAGCGAATGCCAATGCGCAAGCACTTCTTTTTGCCCGCACTTGTTCGCGCTCTTTTTTTATTTATACGCGAACGTCGGGCAAGTCGGCGACCTTGTGCGAACATGGAATACAAAAAAAGTGGAAACACCAGCAAAACGAACAACCATAGCCCAAAAGCCAGCTTTACCTTCTCCTTCAATCGATGCTTGGGAAAAACAATTTGAGCAATCGTTCCATTATTTTTTACAGCGCCATCGGCCGTCGGATTATTGGTTTGCCCATTATTTGTGCTACCGCTTTTTTCCGTCGCTCATCGAGAAAGTACCTTACCAAGAAGGAGAAAAGTGGCTATATCACTTACACGCGGCACTATTTACGTTCGATCGCCTCATCGAATATAGCGAACCGTTTCAGCGCTCTACCTATCAACGGGCGTTTTGGGATTCTGCCATCGCTGATTTTGTGAACGTCATCCAGCAGAAATGTGCGCTTTTAGAAAGAAAACCAGTTACTAATGAGCTGCTTCTTGACGAATGCCGCCAATACGTGCAAAAAATCGTCTGTTCGGCAAAGCTTTATTTAGAATGGCGCATTCGCGTCTACGGACTCGTCTGGGGCACGCTCTTTGGCGAACAATGGCTTGCGAAAGAAACGGAAGAATTGCGCGCCCATAAACCGCTGACCGATGCACATCGGCTGGCGCTTATTCAGCTTGCTTTGTTGTATGAAAAAGATAGCGATATTCCGCCGTTATTAGAAAACGTGCAATCCCCGCTGATCACACACGTACTTTTTTGGCTGCGTGAACTTTCTAGGCGGAGGCATTGGGCGCGCATGGCGCTATGGTGGGAAACTATCGTTACTAGAACGCTATTGTTGGGGGCACCGCTCCCTCTTCGCAGCGAGGTTGCCCATGAACTGCTGGTTCTCGCCGACCGTTACGTAAAGGAAACGAACGATCGCGAGCGGTATGAACAAATACTGCAAGCACTCTTGCCATACAGCGCTTCCGACTATAGCCTTTATTTGCTAGAAAACGAGCAATATAAACAATGGGTCGAACTCCATCACGTCGCCGGCATTGACATCGAAACGATTCATCGCCCATTTTTATCGATGATTGAAAAACATGACCGTTCGCTTTTATTGCCGCTGTACCATCGTGCCGTACGCGAACGGGTTCAAGCGAAAAACCGTGCAAGCTATAAAGAAGCGGTTCGGTATTTGAAAAAGCTGCGCGCTTCTTACCGCGCGCTCGGACGACATGAGACGTGGCGCCAATACCGCAACCGGCTATGCGAAGAAACGAAACGGCTCCGCGCCTTTCAAGAAGAATTAGAGAAAGGAAAGTTGCTCCATGATTAGTACGTATACGCTCAAATGCCAGTGGCTAGACGAAGAACGAGCGTTTTTTATTTACAGCGACGCCCCGCCCTCTGCTTGGAAGTCAGGCGCATTTTTTTGGCATGAAGAAAGCTTTTATGGGACGTTCCTCACCGAGAAAAAAATTGGCGCCCGTGAAGGGGTTGTGCTATCGCCGTGGGAGGCAGTCACGTTTTTTGCCTATCCTTCCGATCACGCGTTCGTGCGCATCGAATGGGACGAATCCGCTTCCCGCTTTCCGCAATGGGCAGTGGAGATTCTCGAAGACATTCGCGAACGCCGCATGATGCCAGACTTCTCCGCTTGGAAAAAAGGAGCATTCGGCTGGAAGCAAAAGGATGAAACGACCGCAGACCCGTTCCTTGCAAAATGGCGGTCGCTCGCCATCCAAGATTGGATTTCCCGCGATAGCGAGCTAAACGAAACGTGGGAAGCCATTACGCGCACGTATCCGCTTGTAGAAAGCGACATTCCGTATTGGCTTACTCACGAAGAGGAGTGGCTCTATGACATTGGCTGGACAAAAGAAGCGCCACCGTTTACCGTCGCCCTTCATTTAGTTGAGCCGGTCGAAGGCGATATTTGGACGATTGAAACAGTACTTATTGCCAACGATGAAAGCGAAACGTACGTTTGGCAACGAGACAATATCCCAGAAACGTGGAAACTGTACGAGCAAACGGCCATGCGCGTCCAGCAACGCGCGATGGCAGTCGTTCCGTGGCTGCGCGGCGAAGAGGATGCGCTGTTACGAAAATTGACGGACGAGCAAGCGTGGCGCTTTTTATCAGAAGCAAGCGAGCAACTGATGGAAGCAGGGGTGCGCATTTTATTGCCATCATGGTGGGAAGCAGTCAAGCAAGCGCGAATGACGTTAAAAGCGCGGGTCAAATCGACGCCAAAAACAGGAGCGTCGCTACTTGGACTTGAGGCGCTTGTTAATTTTGATTGGAAAATCGCCACAAATGGCGTGGAACTCAGCGAAGAAGAGTTTGCCGCGCTCGTCGAACAAAAACGCCGCCTATTGCGCATTCGTGGGCAATGGATTCAGCTTGACCCGGCGTTCATTCAACGGATGCAAACATTTATGAAAAAGGCGAAAGAAGAAGGGCTATCGATTCGCGACGTTTTGCAGCAAGCTTTTTTACAAAACGAACCGATTGAAGGCGATGACGAAGAAATATGGAGCGATGTCGCCATCGAATTAAACCGCAGCTTTGACACCCTTGTACAGCAACTGACAAGCATCGACCGCATTCCATCGGTTCTCATTCCTTCCTCGTTCCACGGGCAGCTGCGCCCGTACCAGCAGCGCGGCGTCGATTGGCTCTTGTTTTTGCGCCGCTTCCGCCTCGGTGCTTGCCTCGCCGACGATATGGGACTTGGCAAAACGGTGCAAATGCTCGCGTATTTCACGTATGTTCGCGAACACGAACAACCAAATAAACCAGCCCTTCTAATTTGCCCGACAAGCGTCCTTGGCAACTGGCAAAAGGAGTGCGCCCGTTTTGCGCCGTCTTTGCGGCTTTATATCCACCATGGGCAAACCCGCGCCAAAGGCGACGCGTTTTTACAAGCGGCAAACGAAGCGGATCTTGTGCTCACTTCTTATAGCCTAGCCCATCTCGATGCCGAAGAGCTAGCGATGATCGAGTGGGATACGATTTGCTTAGACGAAGCACAAAACATCAAAAACGCTCATACAAAACAAGCACGCGCGATTCGCAAACTAAAAGGCGGACATAAAATCGCCCTGTCTGGAACGCCGATGGAAAACCGATTAAGCGAGCTTTGGAGCATTTTCCATTTTCTCAACCCAGGCTATTTAGGAAGCATGACGCAATTTCAACGCCGGTTTGCGACACCGATTGAAAAAGAGCGGGATGCGAAGAAAGTCGCTGTTTTGCAAAAGCTCATTCGCCCGTTTTTATTGCGGCGGACAAAAACGGATGAAGCAATCGCCCTTGATTTGCCAGACAAGCTTGAGCAAAAAGAATATTGTCCGCTCACCGCCGAACAGGCCTCGCTCTATGAAGAGCTCGTCCAAAAGACGCTTGAGCGGATTGAACAAGCCGACCCGTTTGAGCGGCGTGGGTTAATTTTGCAAATGTTGAACCGCTTAAAACAGCTATGCAACCATCCGGCGCTTTATTTGAAAGAGCAAGCGCCAGAAAACGTGCTGAATCGGTCGCATAAACTTGAAAAGTTACTCGAACTCGTTGGACAAATTCGCGAAAACGGCGAAAGCTGCCTTATTTTTACGCAATACATCCAAATGGGCGAAATGATGCAACAGCTATTAACCGAAGAGTTTGGCGAGCCTGTTTCGTTTTTAAATGGAAGCGTCCCGAAAGCGGAGCGCGACCGGATGATCGAGCAGTTTCAGACAGGCGCGTTTCGCATCTTTATTTTATCGCTCAAAGCAGGCGGGACAGGGCTCAATTTAACGGCCGCCAACCATGTCATCCATTTTGACCGTTGGTGGAATCCGGCGGTGGAGAATCAAGCGACCGACCGCGCCTACCGTATCGGGCAAAGCAAGTTTGTGCACGTGCATAAACTCATTACCGTCGGCACGTTAGAAGAAAAAATTGATGAGATGATTGAACGAAAACAATCGCTCAATGAAGAAATTATCCAAAGTGAAGCATGGATTACCGAGTTGTCGAACGAAGAGTTGCGCGAGTTGCTTGCCCTTCCAGCGCTCGCCCATAAAGGAGCGTGATGCCGATGGCAAAACAAACGAAACAAACGAAAAAACAGAAAGAACTAGAAAAACAGACGCTTTGGGAAAAATTATGCGAACAAATGGCAAAAAAACTAGCCAACAAACAACCGTTGAAACAATAGGGGTATCGTTGATATCCCTTTTATTTTTTGCGCGAAGGTGACATAAAAAGATAGGACACTCGTTTATTCGTGCAAATGGAAAGCGACTGGAGGATATCGTAGATGAGTTGACGTTCCATCATGAGAAGGGCATTCGTGCGGAGAGGGACGTACTGTTGTTGACGGTCGCTCCATTCGTGGGAAGTAATCACAAACGTTCGTTTTTCTAAATCAAGCTTTAAAACGAACATATACCGCTGGTTGACTGATTTAAACAAAAAATATAGCTGGGCGTGCGCAGCGCAAGAAATTTTTCGAAATCGAACATCTCCTTCCTTTGCCACGACCGTTTCTTCTTTTTGGTGCAAAAAGCGAAGGGAATCGGTAAAATTCGCGCGGGTAATCGTTGCGAGCCGAATTGAAATCGGATGTTTCATTTCTTTAATAAAGATGTGATATGTACGGCGGCCTTTTCTTTTTTGTTCGCGGACGACTAAATCGGCGAGATAAATATTCACTTTGATCCTCTCCCATCGGTAAACATTTATCATTTTTTTACATTTTAACAATTTAACGGTTAGTGAAAAAGTTGTCGAATGGCGCTTTTTGTTCTATTTCAAGACACAACCCATCGTGTTCCTAAATAGAACAAATGCAATTGACTTGATCTTATATCTTTAATGTACGGTGGAATTTGTAAGATCGTGGTGAATAAAATGACAAAATTGGCCGATCATCTGAGATACTTGCGAAAGAAACAAAACTGGACGCAAGAAGACGTGGCGCAGCAATTAAATATGTCGCGCTCGCAAATTAGCAAATGGGAAACAGGCGAAACGCTGCCGGATGTGCAGTCGCTTGAAAAATTAAGCGACTTATACGGGGTAAGTATCGACTTTTTAATCGGCAGGCGCCCATCGAAACAAGAACTGCTGCGCGAAGTAAGCCGCCTTTATAAAACGGAGGCAATCGACGAAAACATGCTCGACATTATCGACTACTTAAAGCAACACCCCGACATGGAACAAGCGCTCCACTCGCTTGCCAAACTCCCTGCCAAAAAACGAAAACATATTGAATCGGCTGTCATTTCCGTTTTAAAAGAATTTACAAAAGCGATGGAATAGCACCAAAAAGTGGAGGAGGCTGGTTAGCTGCGACAGGGTGCGGGTTCAAAGGCCGGGTGATAAAAAAGACCAGCCGCTTTGGCTGGCAATGGTGGGGACGATTGAGGATGCGATTCTCTCTCTTGGGGAATAGCTGGGGAAAGAAAAAGAAAGGACTTACTCTTGCGCAACCCACGCGGTTGTTTTTCCGCCCATAAATCGAACCGACTCCGCAACGACTTCGGTCACATGCATCCGCTTCCCGTCTTTATTTTCGTAGCTTCTTGTCTGGATGCGACCCGTCACACCGATAATCGACCCTTTTCGGCAATATTGCGCGGTATTTTCCGCCACTTTCCGCCAAAGCGTGCAATGCACAAAGTCGGTATCAACGACTCCTTCCGCATTGCGGAAGTTGCGGCTCACCGCAAGCGTCACGTTCACAACGGCTGCGCCATCGGCCGTATACCGAAGTTCTGGATCTTTCGTTAAACGCCCGACAAGCACGACTTGGTTAATCATTCCATCCCCCCTTTCGTTTCCCTCTCATTTTTATCATAGACCACGGAAAAAAATCCGTAAAATTCCTATTTTTCAATTTTTTGATTACTTTTTCATTCTTTTGCGCGCAAAAATCGACAAAAAGAAGCAAAATTCGTGAGAAAATTCAATTTTCGCACCAATCACCACTTTTTTTCGCAAAGTTTGTCTACCCCCTGCTTTTCTTTTTCCAACGTTGGTATGGTATAATGAAGAGTAAGACAACGTTGACGAGGTGGTACGAATGAAAACGTTTAAGCTTGTCGGGCTCCAAGTCGTCCGCAATGAAATAGAAGAGGACATTCCACTGATTGATGGACTCATTATTAATAAAGAAGATGATAAAAACCGCTGGCTCATTGAAACATATATCGATAAGCAATACGAACCACTATTTGCCAGACTGCAAAATGAACATGCCGAGTTTCGCCTGCAAGTCGTCATTTCCAATATTAACAACGACCCTGCTAACGTCGTCGCCTCTGTTCGTTCGATTACTCCAATGAACGACCGAGCGAGCGTATTAATGGATGGGCATATCGTCCGCAACAAAACGGACTGGGCAGAAACGGTGTTAGCTGGTCTCGTCGAACAAGGGCTGCAAGGCGAAGCGTTGTTAAAAGAGTTTAAACACCAACTGTACGAACGTCGCGGAATGAAAGAGTCAATGGTGAACGGACGCTAAATGCGCCACGAGCACATACCGCTGTTTGGCATCGCCGATAAACTGAAACGGATAACAAGTCGTCACTGTCAACGTCGGGCGCGGCTTGTCGACAAGAACGGTGCGGTCGTTTTCCGAAACGATCCGCACCTTTTTCACAACATATCCAAACCGACCAGCTGCTGTTTCGACAACCAGTTCATCCCCCACCCTAACTTGTCCGAGTTTGCGAAACACCGTATCGCGATGTCCAGAAAGCACGACATTTCCCGCTTCTCCTGGCAGCGCGCTATTTAGCTCATGCCCGACCCCTTTTTTTAATTCCGTTTCCGTTGTTCCTTCATATATCGGCAAAACAAGCGAAAGTTTTGGGATCGTGAGCTTGCCAAACACCGCTCCCTGCGCTGTTACCGTTGTTGGGACAGTAGCATGAACCCCCTGCCAATACCAATACCCGTTCCAACTAATCAGACAAATCCCGACTGCGCTAAACAAACAAGCGAATCTCTTCTTCATCACATCACCTTCTTTTTGCGAAAAAGAAGCAATCCAACGAACAAAAAAGCCACTCCCCATAACATATGAGCAACGTACGGCGATGCAGTGTTTGCCATTTTTTGCCCATACAGCGTTCTTTTCATGTCATACGCTAACTGCCCTGCCGTAAGCAGTTCTTTTTCCGTTTCGATAATGGCATCTACGACATTCGTGCGCTTTGGCAGTTGCAAGTCCATAATCCGCATCCCCTCTTCGTCCGACAACGCAATCCACACGTCTTCGTCACGTGTCGTTTGCTCCAGCAGTTCATGAGCAGAAACCGGCTTCATCTGTCCGGTCGACACGACGTACATGTCTCCTTTTAGACGAAGCGTACGCAACAGCTGTTTCCATACGTCGGCAATCGCCTCTAGATCATTCTTCCCCTCCGCCAACCGCGCGGCTTGCGCTTGCAACGCACGTTTTCCGTTCGCTGGAAGCGTCCGCACATGGTCAAACAGCCGCTTTGCCTCGTCTTCAGTAAATTCCAACGACGAAAGCGCATCATGCACACGCTGCATATTTTCATACGAACGCAAATAAAAACGGACAGCGGCATCTAAATCGTTCATCCACGTATAATCTTGCATCGTTTCACCAAATTGGCCAAGCAGCGCCTCTAATTGTTCTTCCGTCAACTGATAGCGCTGCAATAACTGCTCCACCCCCGCTTCTGTCACCGGCGGGCCGAGCCAGCGCTTGAGCTCTTCCGGCGTCGCAAAATCGGCAAGCGTCCGGTGATAGTGCAACAAATATCGCTGCAAATCGCTTTCCGTCCATCCAAATTCATGAAGATACGGCTCCACGTCTGCCATGCGAACAGCTGCCCCAACATTGTACGAGTAACCGAAAGCAAGTATGAACGCAACGGAAACTACCCATTTTCTCATCGTCATCCCTCCATTGTCCTCTAGACAATGGTAGTATTTTCATTTTTCTTCCTCCTTATGTAAAAAACCACTCCCTTTTTAAGAGAGTGGCTGTTTGGAAAAATAAGCGTCGTATAGCGCCTTTACTGCTTGGTCGACGACTTCTTCTTTCACGCCAAACATCATGCTCACTTCGGACGAGCCTTGGTTAATCATTTCGATGTTAATGTTGGCTTTGGCAAAGGCAGCGGTTGCTTTTGCCGCAACCCCGACAGCGCGCTCCATCCCTTCGCCGACGACCATAATTAAAGCAAGCCCGTATTCAATGTGAATATCGTCCACTTGCAATTCCGTCTGAATGCGGTCGACAATGCGGCGTTCTTTTTCTCCTTCTAGCTGGTTTGCGCGCAAAATGACGGACATGTTGTCAATTCCCGACGGGGTATGTTCGTACGAAATCCCTTCGTCTTCTAAAATGTGCAATAGCTTGCGCCCAAAGCCGATTTCGCGGTTCATTAAATATTTGCTGACGTTAATGCTGCAAAAGCCCGTGTCGCTCGCAATCCCGGCTACCGGCTGGTCGCGGTAGTCGCGCTGGGCGACAATCCATGTCCCGGGTGCTTCTGGGTTGTTCGTATTTTTGACACAGACAGGAATGCGGGCTTTATACACTGGCTCAAGCGCCTCATCGTGAAACACCGAAAAGCCGGAATACGACAGCTCGCGCATTTCCCGATATGTAATTTCTTTTAATTGGCGTGGGTTGTCGACAATCGACGGATTGACGCAATAAATCGAATCGACGTCGGTAAAGTTTTCATACACGTCCGCCCCTACGCCCGCAGCGACAATCGACCCTGTAATATCCGAGCCGCCGCGCGGAAACGTCACAATATGCCCGTTGAGCGAATAGCCGAAAAAGCCTGGAATCACAAGCACGCCGGAACGGTGCTTTAGCTCACGTAACTTTTCGTACGACTCCGGCAACATTTGCGCATTTCCCGGTTCGTCCGTTACGAGAATGCCCGCTTCCTTCGGGCTGACATAATGCGCATCCAACCCAATATGGCGCAAATAAAGCGCCATTAATTTCGCATTATTGTCTTCCCCGCTCGCCTTTAACGCATCCATTAACCGATCTTGGTCGTGGCGATATGTGTCGATTTTTTTTCGCAAGTCTGCTTTCATTTGCTCCGTTACATCAGAAGCAGACAATTCCAATCCATCGGCAATATCGATATACCTTCTGATGACCGTTTCGACGAACGGTTCGATCAATTCTCCTTGGATGGCAGCTTCCGCGAGCTGGATTAATAGATCGGTTACTTTCGTATCCGTTTTGTACCGCTTCCCTGGCGCAGATACGACGATGATGCGCCGTTCGACATCCGATTGAATAATATACGCCACTTTGCGGAACTGTTCCGCACTAGCAACCGAGCTTCCCCCAAATTTCGCTACTTTCATATGCAAAATCCTTTCCGTAAAAAGTCATTTATATTTTCTTATCATACCACACTTTTTGGAAAGGGGAAGAAGCAATTTCTGATAATTCACTCTTTTTTTGGCGCAAATTAGCAATCCCTTCTTTACAGACGCCGTACGAAAGCCACGAACAGTTGGCGCATAAATCGTCTAAGTCGTCCGGACGCACTTTTTTTGCCGTTAGACGAAGTAGTTCGGATTTTAAATATACGGCGTTTTCTTCTAAGCCAAGATGAGTAAGCACTTTTTTGTCCATCGATACAACGTGGTCGTTGGAAGTGGGGTCGGCTTGGCATGTCGATTCGCCGTGATGCGGACAAGAAAAACATGCCTCATCGAGCGCGACGACGACTTGAATAAGCATCTCTTTTTCTTCATCGCGAATATCTCGGACGATTTCTTTCATTTTTTCTACAAACGATGGGCTATATCCCATGCCGCGAAACCCGTGAACACATAATAAATGATGTCCTCGCAACCGCAACGGTCTCACCTTCATTTCTCCTCTCATCGTCTCTTAATCTATTATATGACAAGACACTGCCCAAATGATGGGACAGTGTTTAAAAAAGCCGCCAAAGCGGAAATTTTTGCTCAATGACTTTATAAATGCCACAGCGCATTTCAAGCGTATAATAAAGAAGCGTCGTTTTCGCCCGTCGCGCTTCAAGCGTATCTCGGTGTGCGTCAATGATGAGGGAAGTGCCGTTGGCGAGAATGACTTTTGCTTTTTTTTGTCGGTACGGCTCGATGTGGTGGATGTGGCGTATGGCAAGCCAAAAACATTTGTCGCTGTCTGGGGAGCACGTTGGCATGATGTAGAGTCGTAAAGCGTTGCTGACGCAAATGGGAACCATTTGTTTTAAGCCTAAAATTAGTTTGGCAGCTTCGAGCCTTCCTTCGTAAGCGCAGCCGTAGTAAATGCAGCTATGTTCAACAATGTGTAAAGGGGAGGATGCAACGGTGTACGTAGCATCCGTTTCGTGAACGATGGTGCACAATTCTCCCCGTTCATTGTACGTCGGCTCAAGTGCCTGTGTATTTTCTTTAATTTCATACTGCACGTCCATTCCCCCTCGTCCATTTTTTTACACCCATTTTAGCACATATGTTCGGTTTTTGGAAGGGGACTTTCCCCACCTTTTCTTTTTACTATACATAAATTTCAAATTTAGTAATTATTAGGCTCTTCACCAAAAGTTGTGCTTGATTTTTTAATAAAAGCGGACTTGATACTTGTTTATACATAATTGTAAATGAAAGTTAAATAAACGATAAGCGGTATCCCTTGCTTCACAACATTACGTGTTCGTCAAGTACATTTTGTGGTGATGAACCAATTATTATGGTTCATTACTGCAATATGTACTTGACAAGTGATACGCTTTCTTGAACAAGAATGTGCAAAAATCATTGATTTGCTAATTCTTCCTCACAAGCGTCAGTAGAGCGTGTTATAAAAAATCAAGCACCACTTTTGGTGAAGAGCCCATATCTTTTCCTTTCTCGTCATTGACTTCTTGTCAATGAAAATGGCATGCTAAAGATAGGCAGACTACAAGTAAGGAGAATGACGAATGAGTATAACGAAAGAAGAAATCGGACAAGTATTATCCGTTTTGCTTCAGCAACTTGTCAGCGATTGGACAAAAGAAAAAATCCATTCGGATGTGCTCGAAGTGATTATGCAAATGCGCATCGATGCGGCGAACGAAGACAGCTATATGCACGTGTTAGTCACGAACGTCGCGTTTGCGACCGAATCGACGTATGCGTTGCAGCAAATTTTTCAAACGGTACTAGCAAGCCGCGCCTTCCCGCCTGCCGCTGCGGTTGAAGCGATGTTGAAAGAAGCACAGGCACGCATCCAAGAAGAGCTTCCGAACATCGTTGGGCGCTATGAGGCGCATTTTGCGCAAATCGCGGACAACAAAGCGCGCAAGCAACAACTCGAGCGCTCGTATTGCGCCGTGTTAGTCGCCAATCGCATTAAAACGGACTTCATTTTAAGCTTTATTCATGAAGAAAATCAAGCGATGATGAAAGGCTTTTTTGACGCCGAACGAGAAGATGTCCTTGAAGCGTTCCACCGCTTAAGCGGCGCGTATGCAAGCTTGCTTTTAGACGGGCTCGAATTAGACTATTAAACTGGCAGCCGCCAGTTTTTTTCATGCAAGTGGCATACCGCAAAAAGCAGACGAGTAGATTAGATAATGGCGACGAACCTTTTGACAACCTTATCAAGAAAATGATACGATATTGCGTGGGGAGAAATTTTCACTATATTTTGTATGCGATTCCTTTGAAAGCGTATACACGATAGAAAAGCGAAGGCGACTGCATAGCTGCGACGGGGCGAATGTTCTTCCCAAAGAGAGGGGATCGCCACCTCGAGGGGGAAGGTTATTTGACCCCTGAGCAGCTAGGAGCCGGAGCTAGACAAGAAAAGCGGGGAACGGTCCTTGGCGTAGCCAAGAAAACATCCGACGGAAGCGGAAGCTTTCGACGAGACGTGCGTGCACGTCGACGGAGAAAGCAAACGCGGAGGAGGATGTTAGTTCGGAGCTAGACAAGAAAAGCGAAGGCGACTGGTAGAGGGGGGCTCCTCTCATACTAGTGCTATATAAAAACAAAGGGGGAATTTGGATGATTTATGCCCAACCTGGACAACCTAGTTCTCTCATCACGTTCAAAAAACGCTATGAAAACTTTATCGGCGGAAAATGGGTGCCGCCAGTCGACGGCGAATATTTCGAAAACATTTCGCCAGTCACTGGGCTTCCATACTGCGAAGTGCCGCGTTCAAAAGCCGCAGACATTGAACTGGCGCTCGATGCCGCGCACGAAGCAAAAGAAGCATGGGGGCGCACATCGGTCGCTGAACGGGCGCGCATTTTAAACAAAATTGCTGACCGCATGGAAGAAAACCTCGAACTGCTTGCCGTCGTCGAAACATGGGAAAACGGCAAACCAATTCGCGAAACGCTTGCAGCCGACATCCCGCTTGCGATTGACCACTTCCGCTACTTCGCTGGCTGCATTCGCGCACAAGAAGGCTCGTTAGCCGAACTCGATCATGACACCGTCGCTTACCACTTCAAAGAACCGCTCGGAGTTGTTGGACAGATTATTCCATGGAACTTCCCGATTTTAATGGCCGCATGGAAACTCGCACCGGCGTTGGCAGCTGGAAACTGCGTTGTCCTAAAACCTGCAGAACAAACACCAACATCGATCCTCGTACTAATCGAACTCATCGAAGACTTATTGCCAAAAGGGGTTGTCAACGTCGTCAACGGCTTTGGCTTAGAAGCTGGAAAACCGCTCGCGTCGAACCCGCGCATCGCCAAAGTGGCGTTTACTGGCGAAACGACGACTGGACGGTTAATTATGCAATACGCATCACAAAACATCATCCCTGTCACACTCGAACTTGGTGGCAAATCGCCAAACATTTTCTTCCCTGACGTCGCGGAAAAAGACGACGAATTTTTCGATAAAGCGCTCGAAGGCTTCACAATGTTTGCCTTAAACCAAGGCGAAGTATGCACATGCCCGTCGCGCGCTCTTATTCACGAATCGATTTACGACGTCTTTATGGAGCGGGCGCTTGAGCGCGTCCAACAAATTAAGCAAGGCAACCCGCTCGACACGGAAACGATGATTGGAGCGCAAGCATCGTCTGAACAACTCGAGAAAATTTTGTCCTACATTGACATCGGCAAACAAGAAGGGGCAGAGCTTCTCATCGGCGGCGAACGCAACTTTTTAGAGGGCGAATTAAGCGGCGGCTATTATGTGCAACCGACTGTCTTTAAGGGACATAATAAAATGCGCATTTTCCAAGAAGAAATTTTCGGACCGGTCGTTTCGGTCACGACGTTTAAAGACGAAGACGAAGCGCTTGCCATTGCCAATGAAACGTTATACGGCTTAGGGGCAGGTGTCTGGAGCCGCAACATCAACACCGCTTACCGCTTCGGTCGCGGCATTCAAGCGGGACGCGTCTGGACGAACTGCTACCACGCGTATCCAGCGCATGCGGCATTTGGCGGTTATAAAATGTCCGGCATTGGCCGCGAAACGCATAAAATGATGCTTGAACATTACCAACAAACGAAAAACTTACTCGTCAGCTACTCGCCGAAAAAATTAGGATTCTTCTAACATCAACAAGGCAGCGCGCAATGGCACGCTGCCTTTTTAAAAAGGAGTGGAAAGGATGCAACCAAAAGTCATCGCCACTGATGTGGCGCTTGAACTTATCGAAAAATTAAAGGCAAAATACGGACCGCTAATGTTTCATCAGTCGGGAGGCTGCTGCGACGGCAGTTCGCCGATGTGCTACCCACAAGGAGAGCTAATCGTTGGTAATTCCGATGTCCTTCTCGGGGAGATTGGTGGCTGTCCATTTTACATCTCCGCCGCCCAGTACGAATATTGGAAGCATACGCAGCTCATTATCGACGTCGTCCCTGGCAGAGGCGGCATGTTTTCATTAGAAGGACCGGAAGGCGTACGCTTTCTTACCCGATCTAGGGTGTTTGAGTGAAACAAAAGCAAATACGTTTCTTGCCGGCTTCTCAGTCAGCAAGGATAAAAATTGAATACGTAATTCGTATATATAGCATCACGAGTGTTGATTATCCATTATTTTACTAAAAGAATATAGAATCATATGGCTGAACACAAGCTTTTCTGCCTTTTCCCTCGAACAAGAACGCCAGCGGGCAAATGTCATTTGCGCGCAAAGCGTTCATTGTTCGAGGAGGGCATGCTAATACTCCCAGTCGGCAAACGTACCGTTTGCCGACAACGGCAGAAAAGCTAGGAATAGAACGATGTAAACTGGTTTTTATTGGTTAATCAACACGCCTGATATAATCGAGTAGGAGGGGGTGATTAACCCCCGACCTCTCACACCACCGTACGTACCGTTCGGTATACGGCGGTTCCACTAAGATTGACGCAGAAATTCGTAGCGATTATACAGACTTTTCAGCCCTCGTTGGCTCCAATAGGAGTTGTCGAGGGTTTTGTGTAGAATTGGGCTGTGGGCGATTCGCCAGTATTTCTTTCTGGTGTTTCCCCATTCGTATGCTTTGTATTCTGGAATCCCTAATCCAATCAGCTTTCTAACTCTTGTTTTAGGTTTCTTCCATTGTTTCCATTCACACATTCTCAGCCTTCTTCTTATCCACTCGTCTATTTCTTTGAATTTGCTCGGGGTATCTGCTAGCGCGAAGTATCCGCACCATCCTGTGAGGTATTGGTTCAGTCTTTCCACCCTTACTTCCATCGGATAAGGCTTCGACCGAGAAGTTATTTCTCGTATTTTTCTTTTCAGCCGTTCCATGCTTTCTTTGGCTATTCGCACCTTTGGATCTTTGTGAAAGGTGAAACTGAACCCTAGAAACTTCCGTTTCCACGGACGGTCTACTGCTGATTTCTCTCTGTTTACCTTCAATTTTAGGTGCTGTTCGAGGAAGGTCGATACCGATTTCATCACACGCTGTCCTGCTTTCCATGACTTCACATAGATGTTGCAGTCATCCGCATATCGGACAAATTGGTGCCCCCTTGCTTCCAACTCTTTGTCCAATTGGTCTAGGAGAATGTTGGATAGAAGTGGACTAAGCGGTCCTCCCTGCGGTGTTCCTTCTTCCGTTATTTGGACAACCCCATTTATCATGACTCCTGATTGAAGATATTTTCGTATCAACTTCAGTAGGATGCGGTCTTCGATTCGCTTGGCGAGTATCCCCATCAATTGGTCGTGATTGACTTTATCAAAGAATTTCTCTAAGTCTATATCGACCACCCAGCGGTAACCCTCTTTGATATATTCTTTCGCCTTCCTTACCGCATCATGAGCCCTCCGATTCGGACGAAACCCATAACTATTTTCCGAAAAGGTTGGGTCAAAGATTGGGGTTAACACTTGAGCGATTGCTTGTTGAATGAAACGATCTGTCACGGTAGGTATTCCTAACATCCTCACTCCGCCATTTGGTTTCGGGATTTCGACACGACGTACGGGTGCAGGTTGGTAGGTTCCTGTTCTTAACTCTTCCCGGAGGGAGTCCCAGTTTTCATAGAGATGTCTTCGTAGGTCTTTTACGGACATTCCATCGATGCCGTGACTTCCTTTATTTTGTTCCACTCGTTTGAGCGCCGTTAGAAGATTTCCACGTGACAAGATTCGTTCCATTAACATCTTCGCTTCCCTTTCTACGTGAACGAAGGTTCTCCTTATGCCAGTTCCTGCTCCACCCTCTTAGAGTCCCCCACGGGATTCACCGCTTCCTCCTCTAAGTAAGTCCTTTCGGATTGTCTGTGTTCTTCACAGGTACTGAATGCGTAGATTTCGTTCTCTCTTCATGGTTCAGTCCTTCCCACCCTTTCTCGAGCAAGGATGGTACTATGACCTCTGCTGACTTCTGATTGTTCAGCTATCCATCACTGGATAGGTTGCCAAGGGAACTCGGCATTCCAATCAGACCTCCCCGGGTAAGAGTGCAGTCTTTCCTTCCATCCATCTGCTTCATTTACTCGATATCACCTTCGGCAGAAAGGGCTTTGTTTTGTCGCGCAAACTCACCCAATGATACCTAGCCTCTTATGAAGTTCGTGTTCCTCAGACCGGAAGTTTGCCGCTCGCTTCCTTCAGATTCCGCGTCACCACGGACACCCTTGCGTTAAGCTAACTGCTACTTCTGCCTTCGCAGTTCGGGACTTTCACCCTATAGACTACACCCATGCCGGACGCACGCATAAAAAAGAGAGCGAATCCCACGCTCTCTTTTTCCTTTACGCGCTTTCTTTCATTCTCCGGTTTTGTTCGGAGAGGGTGATTTTGCGCAAGAAGAATGTTAATACCACCCCACAAGCGACAAAGACAAGCCCGAATAAAAAGACGGAATGAAGCGAATCGACGAGGGATTGCTTTAAAATTGGCACGAGCGCCTGTTTCATCTGCGCCGGCATGCTTGCCATCGCTTTCGGGCTTAATAACGCCGAATATAAGCTTTGCGGATTGTCGTGAATCATATGCGAAAACTGAGCGACCATCGCTTTCGCCTGCGGTGGCAGCTCCTTTAAGAGCGGTATAAGCCGATCTTCCAACAACGTGCTTGACCGGTGGTTCATCACTGCCCCTAAAATCGTCATCCCGAACGTACCACCAATGGAACGGAAAAATTGGCTCGACGACGTCACGACCCCCATTTCTGATTTTGAGAACGTTTCTTGCAAGACAAGTGTCAATAGCGGCATGACAAGCCCGACGCCAAGCCCGAGCACAATCATATATAGCGTTGCTGTCCAGCGCGTCGTATCTATATCCATTGTACTAAGCAGACCTAATCCAGACGCCATCACAACCATCCCCGCAATTAACTGCGGTTTGACGCCAATTTTATAGACGATTCGTCCGCCGAGAATGCTGCCGATTATCATCGTAATCATCATTGGCGTCATAATCGTCCCTGATTGCGTCGCACTCACACCAACGACTCCTTGCATAAAGAGCGGGACGAACATAATCGCCCCAAACATACCGACGCTCATTAAAAAGCCGATGCCGTTTAACACCACGAACGTCCGATGTTTAAATAAATGAATCGGAAGCACCGGCTCTTCTGCTTTTCGTTCCACGAATGCAAACGTAGTGAACGAAATGGCGGATAAAACAAATAAGCCAATGATTTGCCATGACGTCCACGCATATTTATCGCCGCCAAACGTTAGGGCTAACAATAAACTCACCACGCCGACGACCATCGTCACCATACCAGGAACGTCAAATTTCACCGGTCCTTTCGCCACGTGCTTATTCAATCCCATCGCAATAAAAATCGTCGCTAAAATGCCGACAGGAAGGTTAATGTAAAACACCCATTCCCAGCTCCAATGGTCGACAATCCAGCCGCCAATTTGCGGGCCTAAAATCGAGGCAAGCCCGTACAAACCGCCGAATACCCCTTGCCATTTCGCCCTCTCTTTTCCAGTAAACAAATCGCCGATAATAATCATCGCCATCGGCATCATAATCCCGCCGCCAATGCCTTGCATGCCGCGGTAAATAATGAGCTCGGTCATATTACCGGCCATGCCGCAGAGTGCCGAGCCGACCATGAAAATGATTAGTCCTGATACGTAAATGACTCTCCGCCCTAATAGGTCCGCTAATTTTCCGGCAATCGGCACCACCGACGTCGAGGTTAACATGTACGCGGTTGTCACCCATGTCATGACGCTTAACCCGCCAAGCTCCCCAACGATGCGGGGCATCGCCGTTCCGACAATCGTCCCGTCGAGCGCTCCAAATAACATCGCAATAATCAGCCCAGTAATTAATAAATGACGGTGTTTAATGGTTTCTGCCATTATATCGCTCCTATCTTTCGTCATGTGCCATGTAATCATGGACAAGTTTTGTTAACGACACCAATGCGTCCGCTAATGACGGAATGCGCTGGCTGTCGATATATAAAAGAATGCCTTTGACAACATATTCACGCGGGGTTGTTTGCTCTTGGGAAAACTCCGCTTCTAATGTATCCAACGCAGCGTGCAATTGATAGAGTGTTTTTTTATCGATTGGAAGTGTGGAGAGTTGGTACTTTAACTGCTCAATACTTTCGAGAATTTTCGTCTTTCGCTCGCGATGCTCTCGTGCAGCCATATCGGCAAAGCAACGAATCGCCGCTTCATTTAACAGCGGTTCTTCTTCTCCTAAATGCTCGACAATCGCATCAATCTGCCGGACAATAAAACGAGCAATCGCATCGGCGCGGAACATTTCTTCGTTAAACATCATATAAAAAAGGTATTCGCGGAAAATTCCGCTGACGATTGCCGCGACATCAAACACATGTTTTTCTATTTTTCCCCCATAAATGTCTATTAACCGTTGGCAATACCAGCGGAATATGCGCACCCGCTGGGCATATAAATAGTGCTGAATATTGGTGTTAATCTTCGGGAGTTGTTCGACCATCATCATTTGAAAAAAGTCTTTATGCTTTAAAATGCCTTCTAGTTTTCTCGTCAGTTCATCAATGAATGTGTCGCGCGGAGACTGATTTTTTTGTTTTGCTTCCATTACCGGCACCATCAGCTTTTCAAAATGATAGCGGACGATTTCAAACATCAATTCTTCTTTTGATGAAAAATGGTGATAAAATGCGCCCTTCGAAATACCCCACGCTTCGACAATGTCTTGAATCGACGTGGTGTGGTATCCTTTTTCTGCAAATAGCTTCATTGCCGTTTGGAGAAATGTTTCTTTCCGTTTTTTTGCCATCGTTCTCCATCTCCTACTGTACAGGCGATTGCCCTCTTCTTTCGGTCTGCTGCGGCATCGCCCAGTTCGGGCGTTTCACTAGTTCTGCATGTACACCATGTTTTTGTAGCTGCTCGACAAGTTGTTTCGCCGATTTTCTTTCTTTCCTCATCCCACGCACCTCGATTCCGGTCATGACCAATTAGTCATTTTTATTATAACCATATACTTATATTTTATCAACAAACGAATTGACCATTTGTTCAAAAAAATATGACCAAATAGTCAAAAAATAACCGTCCGCTCTTTCGCCGAGCGAACGGTCACTGCTTCTTATTTTTCTAACGCTTGTTTTGCCAAGGCAAGCGCCCCGCAAATCCCTGCATTGTCTCCTAATCCTGGTAGGACGATATAATCATCAATATGCTGTAAAATAGCGGCATGCTGGACGTAGCCGTTTAAACAGTCAAGGACATACCGGCGAACGAGCGGCAATAACGACGGCTGATGGGCGACCCCGCCTCCGACAATCACTTGTTCTGGCGACAAAATTAAAATGTACTGGGCGATGGCTTGTCCTAAATAAAACGCTTCTAACTCCCAAACATCGGCGCGGTCGGAAAGCTCTGCTCCTTTTTTTCCCCACCGTTTTTCAATGGCAGGACCGGAGGCCATTCCTTCTAAGCAATCGCCGTGGAATGGGCAGCTTCCGGCAAACTCGTCATTCGGATGACGGCGAACCAAAATATGCCCCATTTCCGGATGCAACAAACCGTGCACGAGCCGACCTTCGACAATCGCGCCAACGCCGATGCCAGTTCCGACGGTCATGTAAATGCAACTGTTTTTGCCCTTGGCCGCTCCCCATAACTGCTCGCCTAACGCTGCCGCATTCACATCCGTGTCGAAGCCAATCGGCACATCGAAATGTTTCGTAATGGCACCGACGAAGTCTACATTGGACCAATATGGCTTTGGCGTGCTTGTAATATAGCCGTACGTCCGACTTTTCCGGTTTAGATCGACCGGTCCAAACGTACCAATGCCGATTGCTTTTACGTCATAGTGGTTGAAAAACTCAATCACTTGCCCAAACGTTTCTTCTGGTGTCGTTGTCGGAAACGTGACGCGCTCATGGACGTTGCCATCGCGATCCCCGATGGCGCAAACAAATTTCGTTCCGCCTGCTTCAATTGCTCCTAAATACATGCTTCTTCCTCGCTTTCTTTCCAAATGTTCTTCGTGTTCATTGTACCACAAATATGGAGAGCATCGATGCAATAGTATGGAAAAAACTAGTGACGGCATGTATAATAAACGTATCATTTCTTTTTAGTTTGGGGGCGCGAACATTGCGAAGAGAGGAATTGTTACAAACAGTTGTCGATGTTATTCAACGGTCAGAAGCATATGAACAATTGCCAGATACATACAAACAACAATTGGATGCCATTATAAATCGCGACTATTTACTACAAGCAATCGCCAAACGGAACAAGCCAACGCGGAAACAAAACGAAAAAACAACCGTACTTTACCAGCTGAAAATCGCCTTAAAAGGCATCCGTCCGCCGATCTGGCGGCGCATCGCCGTTCCGAGCCACATTACGTTCGACCAACTGCATGACATTATTCAAATTGCGATGGGCTGGGAAAATAGCCATTTGTACGAGTTTGAAATTAACGATATCGTTATCGACATTCCAGACGAAGAGTACGGTTGTTCGTTTGTCGGCTGGCGGGAAAAATATGACGCCCGTTCAGTAGAGCTGTCGAAATTTTTAATCAAAGAAGGCGAAAAGTTTACGTATACGTATGATTTCGGCGACAACTGGGTACACCTCATCACGCTCGAAAAAATCGAAACGACGACCGATCCGTTCCGCCACCCGGTTTGCTTAAAAGGAAAACGCGCCTGCCCCCCGGAAGACGTGGGCGGCATTTACGGTTACATGGAAGTGATCGATCTGCTTGACGGAAATAGAAAGGAAGAAGAAATGGAAGAATTCACGGAATGGTACGGTGGCGAATACGACCCAGAGCATTTCGACATCGACGAAGTAAACAAGCGTCTCCAAATGATTGTTTTTTTCTAAATTTCAGGATCACAGGAGGAAGAAAATGATTAAATTCGCCACCATCGGCACCAATTGGATTACGCAAGAGTTTATTCGCGCCGCAAGCGCCGTTTCGGAGCTAGTACTATCTGCGGTCTATTCGCGGACGGAAGAAACGGCTAAAGATTTTGCCGAAAAAACGGGGGCGCCAACCTTTTTTACAAGCTTAGAAGAATTGGCAACCAGTAAAGAGGTAGATGCCGTGTATATCGCAAGCCCAAACGCGCTGCATGCCGAACAGGCAATTTTTCTCCTGCAACATGGCAAGCACGTCTTATGCGAAAAGCCGTTTGCTTCGAATACAAAAGAAGTACAAGCAATGGTCGAGGCAGCACAGCAAAACGGCGTCGTGTTGATGGAGGCGCTAAAAACGACGCTTCTACCAAACTTTCAAGCGATTCGCCACCACTTGCCGAAAATCGGAAAAATAAGACGCTATTTCGCAAGTTATTGCCAATATTCGTCGCGCTATGATGCGTACAGAGAAGGGATTGTGTTGAATGCCTTTCATCCATCGTTTTCCAGCGGCGCCTTAATGGATCTCGGCATTTATTGCCTCTATCCGCTCGTCGTTTTATTCGGCAAACCGCAAGCGCTCAAAGCAAATAGCGTCATGCTTGCATCCGGCGTCGATGGCGAAGGAAGCATCGTCATTGATTACGGGGAAATGGATGCCGTGGTCATGTATTCGAAAATTGCTAATTCGTATGTTCCAGCAGAAATTCAAGGGGAAGAAGGAAGCATCGTCATCGATGCGATCCATACGCCAACGAAAGTCGAAATTCGCTACCGCGACGGCCGGACAGAAGACATTACCGTCCCGCAAGACAAGCACCCGATGTATTACGAAGCGAAAGAATGGGCAGAAGTTATTCAACACGGCAACCAACAATCGAGCATTAATTCGCACGCTCATTCGCTCATCGTCGCGGAAATTATGGAAGAAGCGCGAAAGCAAACCGGTATCGTTTTTCCGGCAGATGAGCGGTAACCATAAGAGGGTGTCCCAAATACCGGGGCACCCTCTTATCTTATCGAAATATTGCTTTTAAACGGAAATTTCTTTTCTCCTCACGTTTCGAACACGCCGCCACATCCATACAACAACTAGCGCGACCAGCGCCCCACACGCATCGATTGCCACATCCGTCACCGCAGCTGTCCGTCCCGGCTCAAACGACTGATGCCATTCATCCGTTGCTGCATACAGCGTCGCAAAGCTCCAAGCGCCAATGTACGCCCATCGCCGCGGAAGGAGCGCACGAAACACAAGAACAGCTAAAATGCCAAACGCCGTTACATGCGCCGATTTGCGAACGAGGAAATTAAGCGGAGAGGCCCCGCCATCCCCTTGCGCCCCAAACGGCCAATACGCCAATAAATGGCGCAATACTCGCTCGGTACTTTCTCCTGTAAAGATTGAAAACTCACTAAAGCAATAAATCACAACACACCACCCAATCACAAAAACCCATCGCATACGTTGACTCATCTCGAACCCCACAAATTAAAATAATTATAATATTATATTTACTTTAAAAATAAATCGTATATAATGATTGTAACATACCATTGCAAAAGGAGGCACCACGATGACACCAATGATTTGTCCACAATGCGAACAGCCCGCCCGCCGCTTAAAACATTCCGTTCTATGCGGTTGCGGTTTCAAAATCGTCCGCTCGATAAAAGAGAGTGCAAAAAAATGACAAACTACTTGCTCCGGCGGATGTTGACGGTTGTGAAAACAAATTTGTCGTACCGTCCATAAATACTATTGTTTCGGCCATGCCGGCGAGGAGACGATCACTTGTAATTTTCCTTTTATTGCAAAATGAATAAACGGATATGCGAGGAGAAAATGATTGCCTTTTTGTAGTAGATACGTTTCGGTTGCTGTGCAAAGCCCCCCTTCTCCCGCAATCACGCTCGCCAATAGGAAGCATGTCGTTTGCTCTACTTCCCATTCTTTTGTAATATCCCAATTTTGCATGAGAAAATACTCGTTGTCAATAAATGTCGCAATTTCTGCACCGTCTGTTTTCGCTGCTTGACACTCGCATTGGGCGTCTATATGCGGCACAGTGATGACATCTATATATATGCAACTGGGGAGTTTAACTTATTTTTTCGACTGTCGGAGGCAAGCCAAAGGCTTGCCTGCGTCACGCGTTCGCGTGACAGAGAACCGAACAACGAGCCGCCTCCCAGACAAATTCATTTGTCTGGGAGCGGTGTTGTTCGATCGCCCGACAGTCGAAAAATGTTAACACTTCAATGTGCATTTATATAGCGTTTTGTCAAGATGCAGGTCGCATTTGTTGCCGTTTTCGTCGAGGCGATCTCAATATGTCGTATCGGGGCTTTGCTGCGTTTCTAAAACGAGCGTTCCTTCGCAAAGAGCATGCACCGTTCCGCTTGGCACGTTTCATCTTGCTCTTTCCCTAGAGCTTACCGTAATCCGTCCTCTTGCAATCCGCCTGTGTGGGGTGGATATTCGTTCAAAAACATTCATTCCCATTGGCTATTGATAGCAGGGAGATTTTTTAGAAAAAATTTTTGCATATGGGTACATGACTGAACCATCTATGTTTCTTTACATATATTAGAATTAGTCTTTGTCGAAAAAATGTCATATAGGGAGGGGTTGCTTTGGTTACCGTTAGCCTTTGCATGATTGTAAAAAACGAGGAAAACGTCCTTGCCCGTTGCCTAGACAGCGTAAGCGATCTGGTAGACGAAATCATTATTGTAGATACAGGGTCTACAGATAACACGAAAGCTATTGCGAGCCGTTATACTGAGAAAGTGATGGATTTTCCTTGGCGTAATGATTTTTCTGCCGCACGCAACTTTTCTTTTCAACATGCCACTATGGACTACATTTTTTGGATGGATGCAGATGATGTTCTACTAGAGAAAGATCGTCACCAATTTCGGCATTTAAAGCATACGCTAGATCCGTCCGTTGATTCGGTAACAATGATTTACAACCTTTCTACTGACGAAAATGGGAATGTAACAGCTAGCCTCCGTCGTAATCGACTTGTCAAGCGAGCGAATGTTTTTCAGTGGTATGGTGCCGTCCATGAGTATTTAGAAGTGTGGGGAACAATTATCAACAGCGACATTGCTATTACCCATCAACCACTTCATCCCCATCGTCATTCGAAGCGAAATTTGCATATTTACGAAGAACGTCTAGCACAAAATGAAACATTTTCACCTAGAGACTTGTTTTATTTCGCTAATGAGCTATTCGACCATCAACAATACGAACGAGCCATAGAGTATTACGAGAAATTCTTAAAAACAAACAAGGGATGGATCGAAGATAATATCTATGCATGTGGAAAATTAGCCGATTGTTTTTATGAGATTGGTAACAAAGAAAAGGCTTTTCACTATGCTCTTCAGTCGTTTTCGTACGATACACCACGTGCAGAATTTTGTTGTCGGCTAGGTTATTATTTTCTGCAATGCCAGCAATACCAGTCTGCTGTTTTTTGGTACAAATTAGCGACTCAATTGGAAAAACCAAAAGAAAACTGGGGATTGATTAATCACATATGCTGGACATGGCTACCTCATTTACAGCTTTGCGTCTGTTACTACCATTTAGGAGAATATGAGCTTGCTTATAAACACAACGAAATCGCGCGACAATACGCACCTGAAAACGGAAGTATATTGCATAACAAGTCTCTGCTAGAGTCTATTTTATCCTTCCATTAGTGAGCTACTTCCTCTTGACTCTCTTTGAAATGAGAAACTTCTTTCGGAACTATTTGAAATTTTGGTTTACATCGAGCTTAACACCTTCCATATTATACCATATCAACTCGTGTTGAGATGAAAGCAGAAACGAAAAATCGGAAATTCTTTGTTGCAACTTATATATTAAATGGGGGAAAGAAAATGCCTAATAAAATCAAATGTATCACTTGCCAAGGACTGATACAAACCGTTAAAGTTTTAGGCGCTGGCATGACCGGACCGACGGGACCTACTGGATCGACGGGACCGACGGGACCTACTGGACCGACGGGACCGACGGGACCTACTGGATCGACGGGACCTACGGGATCTACTGGATCGACGGGACCTACGGGATCTACTGGACCAACAGGACCAACAGGACCGACGGGACCAACAGGACCAACGGGGGCTAGTGCCATTATTCCGTTTGCATCAGGAGGTATTATTACGTTAGCAGCTACTGCTGCTGGTTTAGCAAATACAACAGGTTTAATCGGTTTTGGTAACTCCGTTTCCAATGTTAGTTTGCTAGGGAATACAATCGATCTTTCTTCGCTCTTAAGTAGTGGAGGTTTAGCTAATTTCACCTTTACCGTTCCACGCGACGGGACAATTACAGCAGTAACGGCTAATTTTAATGCCATATCTAGCCTTGCGCTTTTAGGAACAGCCACAATCAGAGCACAACTTTATATTTCTAACTCACCTTCTAGTAATATATTTACTGCTATCCCAAGCACTCTCGTTACATTATCACCAAACATTTCCTTCCCACTGACTCTATTGCAAAATGCTAGTGGAATAGTCACCAATTTAACAGAAACCGTTAATGCAGGATCTCGATTACTCATGGTATTTTCCATTACAACCTCTGGTCTTTCCATCGCTACTACAGTGACAGGCTACGCGAGTGCTGGAGTGGCTATTAATTAAAAGGGGCTCCTTAAAGGGGCTCCTTTGCTATACCATTTGCCACCAAGATAAACCATAAACCAGCCGACTGCTAGGCATAACGAAAGAAAAAATATGTATAGTCTCTCTCTTTATTTTTTCCTGCAACCGTAAACTATGGCAACAAGCAAAAATAGAATCACGACAATACTTGTAGTCGAACCATGACTGGGAAACGCGCGATATATAATCCCTCCCCTCTTATATTTAAAAATTCACAATTTTTTAGTTTATCCCACAAGATGAATCTAAAAAAGACATACCCGATGTGTACGAACTACATAGCGTAACGGATATGCGCCTAACTAATCGAAACGACTTTAAATCCGGCAAACATTCTTATCCATCGTATTTTTAACGATTACAAGAAAACACATCCTTCATTCACGCATCATAAAGCACTTTATCCACTTGCTTCAACACCTAAATGTTTCCTGATTCCTGTCCACCAGAGCAAGATTTCAGCTGAAATAGGCCTCAACTCTGGTTGCGGCCTAGCAAAGACATACCCTTGACCGAGCGGTACGCCAAGCGCGGTGACGACATCTAGTTCCGCTAATGTTTCGATTCCTTCGGCGACTAGTTGGCAGCCAATTTTCCTTGCAAATATCGCCATCGTTTCTAACAAAATCGCTTTTATGTCATCGCGGTCAATTCCGCGAATAATCGAGCGGTCGATTTTAATATAATCAGGGCGCAATTCGGCGATCGCTTGCAGCGATGAATAGCCCGCTCCCGCATCATCAATCGCGATTTTATACCCTTGGCAACGGTAATGGCTAAGCGCCTGTTTGAACGCCGTAAAGTCCGCAATCGACTGGCGTTCTGTAATCTCAAAAACAATTTGTTGCGGCGTCAATCCTTGCATTTCCAATAACGACAATGTCTGTCCTGGCGTAAACTGTGGATCATAAATGACGTTGGCGTTCAAATTAATAAATAGCTTCCAAGCTGGATTTGCGGGAGCAAATCCTTCAATCGCCCGCTTCCGTGCCAACGTTTCAAGCGCATACAGCCGCTGTTCTTTTTCCGCCACTGCCCATAATTGGTCCGGCATCGCCAACTGACTGGACGCTGGACCACGTGCCAATGCTTCGTATCCATAAATGCGCCCGTCGGAAAGCGACACAATCGGCTGATAATATGCCGTGAGCTCTCCTGTTGCTAAAATCGAATAAAACTCTTCTTGCTGCGTCAACTCACCACACTTCCTTTCCCTCGCCGCACTTTGTTTGACTATTATAACATAGTAAAGTTACGGAAATGTAAACAAACGGTAAAAGAACAGTAAAAGTACAATAGCGTGCTCCGCTTCTTCTGTTTATTTTCGGAAGAATAATTACTGCCTTCGGAACCGTGACAAAAATAGTCTGGTTTGCTACACTGAAAGAGACAACTTCTTGTAATTAACAAAGGAGGGAAAAGAAATGAATTCATCGGTCGTTTATCCATCGCGAAGTCCTGTAGCGAAGCTGGTTGTTGCCTTTTTCGCCGCGTTAGCAGTAGCAACAGCGGGGCTATATGTGGGGCAATCTATTTCCGTTGCTTGGTATTTGCCGCTTTCTATACTTGAAATAGTTTTGTTGCTTGTGATGATTTTTGCTCGCCGCCAAAAAGCGGTCGGCTATTCGCTTATGTTTGCGTTTATGTTCATTTCCGGCGCAACGTTAGCTCCGGTTATCGGCCACTACGTTTCCATTATTGGGGCTGACGCTGTCTTTAAAGCGTTTGCTTTAGCAGTGATTTCGTTTTCCGGCGTCGCTCTTTACGCGGCAAAAACAAAAGAAGATTTTTCGTTCCTCGGCGGCTTTCTCACGCTTGGGGCGTTTGCGTTGCTTGGTTTATTACTCATCCAATGGTTTATTCCGTTTTCGAGCGTCGGACAAATGGGGATTGCCGCTTTAGGCATCTTGCTTTTCCTTGGCTTTACGATTTATGACATTAACCGCCTCGTTCGCTACGGCTTCAGCGAAGCAGACATTCCAATGATTGTCGTCAACATTTATCTCGACTTCATTAACCTGTTCATTTACATTTTACGCTTTTTCGCAAGCGATGAAGACTAAATGGACAGCTGCCAGCGAGCCGATAGTGAGCTCGCTGGCAGGCATGCCCACGTTCTCATCCAGTCTGTGCAGAAACAGATGTTCCATAAAACCAGAACGCTGCGCAGAAATAACTGCACGCCGTAAGAAAAGTGGCTCAATTATACAGAAAGCCTTAAAAAAAGCGGGCAAAGCCATTTGCCCGCTTTGCCACAATCCCACTAATTTATTGGCAATCGTTTTTTCTCTTGTATATATGCCGGCATGTATGCTGCAGCGGCTTCCGGAAAGACAGTATCTACGTAGTGAATCATCCTTTTCCCATCTTCCGTGTACATCAACGAACATACGATAAACATTCCCTTTTTCATGAATCCACGCAAAGATGGGGGGATGTTTATGCGATGCGTATCATTCGTGTCAATCGCGCGCAGCATCACTGTAGAAGAAACAGAAACGATTTGGTATACGTGCTTCTCGCGCGGTAGGTTCCTTACCACCGACCATATCGGATTTTTTCTAGACCAATACGGTTGGTACTTGTCAAACAGACGGATGGCTTGATACACCTCTTCCTCGGTTTCTTGCGTGATTTTCGATACAGATTGTGCATGCTCTGTCCCATATTTTCGATCGAGCCATTTGGCGAACGCTTTGCACGTCGAGATGAATCGTTTTGCTTGGTGGACGCTAATATCGCGATACGTTTTCAAATAAAAGTAGACGATACACTCATGCCAGTCGTTTTCGCTCACTTCCTCCCACGATGCATAGTGTTTCGTTTTGAAATAATCAGCCAGCACGGCAATTCCTACTCGATATTTTTGTTGCGTTTCCGCGGACTTCCCTACTGCTTTTTCTTCAAAAAATGCGAGTAAGTCGCTGCCGAAAAAGTATGCCGCCCAATCAAACGGCATTTGTAAATGCGAATGACTTGTATGCTCTAATGGTTTTAATGTATGCATGCGGCTCTGGCGTCCTTCTCCGAGTGTAACGAACGGAGAGAGAGGCAAGCGCAACTTGCGGCGAATCGAATTATAATCCGGTGTGATGCCCCCTGTTTTCGAAGCAAAGGCCATAAAGCTTGCATATTCCCGCTGCCGCAGCCATCGCTCGACGCGCTCCAACGATCCACTTTCTAACCATTCCATCGGCGTTTTCCCATCGAGTACAGGGCGATGCAACGATTCGTAAGCAAGCACCATCTCTTGCGCTATCGCTCCCATGTAAGAAGGGATGCCATCCGCTACATGAACGGCATATGTCGCAAGTTCTACCCCTTCTGGCACATCCACTTTATCGGCCGTTTCCTTTATCAAAGGCACACGCTCTTCACTCATCAACTGCTTAAAGCGATCCGTTGCGTCTACATCGAGCGATTGAAAACGAAGCTTGTTGTTTTCGATATCGATATATCCAAACACTTGCCGAATGTAAATAGGGCCATCTACCACATTATCTTCGTATTTGACTTCCTGTCCAACAAGACTGAGCTCAATATAGCCATCCGATTCCTCATCAATGATGATCACATTTTTTTCAAGAAGGGAACGAGTCAGCTGTTTCACATCGTTCACATGATAATGTAGTGTAACCCTCTCCTTTTTTATCTTTTTTCCTGAAGGAGGATCACCTATCATATGGTCCAAAATAGCGAAAAAGGACGTAAACACGACTTGCTCATACGAGGCGCCTGTTTCCGCCAACCGCTGAATGATTTGCTTATACGCTCGCTCTACCCCATCAGGGCTTTCAATAAACGTCAATCCGTGAATATAATGCCCTTCGCCAAACGGCTCAATAAAACTAAATATCCCGCCCCACGGAACAGCCTCATACATCGTTTCACAAAACGGCATAAACAGCTGCTGGGACGTAAAACGATCTTCGACAATGACTCCTGCTTCTTCCTTGTCGACGATTTGCACAAGCCGCGGAACGAGCGCCATCCATGTTTCGACCATGTTGCGCTCTTCGTTACTTAGTTTCCCTTTGTTTTCTTCATAAAACCATTCAATCCCGCGCAAGCCGTTTTTGTAGCGATAAAACAGCACCGACCACACAGGGAGAAAATGCTCGAGCCTGTCCTTGTTTTTCAACGGTTTCAACTCGCGATGAAACGCTTTTTTGACATTGTAATGTTCAAAGAAAGACAATTTTTCTCCTAAAAACCCTTGGATCTTTTCAATCAGTTCCGTCTTTAACTGAAAAAACCGCTCTTGCCGAACGCGGCTGATTTCCGTCACTCGATCTTTGTTCATGCAACATTTTTTATACTTTTTTCCGCTTCCACAAGGGCATAAATCATTTCTGCCAACGAACATCGCACAACACCTTCTTATCTATGAATTTACTTTTATATTAACAACTTTTCATACGTTTTAACATCTTTCCGAAAGAAGTCTCCCACTTCTAAACGAAGTGAAAGTGGGAGATGAATTTCGGTGAGGCGTAGGTATGAGTTGTTTCTTTTTTGTGTTATGATATAATCAGTCTTAGAAAAATGAAAGGTTGTTTTATCAATGAAATTAGACAATAATAACCATTCAGTATTCCTGTTGTATTATCATCTTGTTCTGGTTGTAAAATATCGCAGACAAGTGATTGATGATACCATATCTGACTATGCAAAAGATATGTTTGTGAGATTGGGGAAAAACTACAATATTTCCTTGGTCGAATGGAATCACGATATGGACCATGTGCATATTTTGTTCAAAGCACATCCGAATAGTGAACTATCAAAGTTCATCAATGCCTATAAAAGTGCAAGTTCTCGACTGATTAAAAAGCATTTTCCGCAAGTGAAAAGAATATTTTTGATCAAGAAATTTTTTCCTGTTTACAACGGGCGGTGCCATCCTTGAAGTAATAAAAAAATATATAGAAAATCAAGGGATGAAGTGATGTGGTGTCGATATGGTAAACAAATCATATAAATTCCGTCTGTACCCAACAAAAGAACAAGAACAGCTGCTTGCCAAAACCTTCGGTTGTGTCCGTTTCGTTTATAACAAAATGCTTGAAGAACGCATACAAATTTATGAAAAGTTCAAAGACGACAAAGAAGCTTTGAAAAAACAAACATTTCCGACCCCTGCCAAGTACAAAAAGGAGTTTCCTTGGCTTAAAGAAGTGGATAGCCTTGCGTTAGCAAACGCCCAATTGAATTTGCAGAAAGCGTTTCAAAATTTCTTTTCGGGTCGTGCTGGATTTCCAAAGTTCAAAAACCGCAAGGCGAAACAGTCGTACACCACAAATGTGGTCAATGGCAATATTCAACTTTCAGATGGCTATATCAAGTTACCCAAACTGAAATGGGTCAAGTTCAAGCAACATCGGGAGATTCCTGCCCACCATATCATCAAGGCTTGTACGATCAAGAAAACAAAAACAGGAAAATACTATGTTTCTATTCTCACCGAATACGAACATCAACCTGTCCCCAAAGAAATACAAACGGTTGTTGGGCTTGATTTTTCCATGAATGGTTTATTTGTCGATAGCGAGGGTAAGAGAGCCAATTATCCTCGTTTCTATCGGCAAGCATTGGAAAAATTAGCGAAAGAACAACGGATATTATCACGCCGAAAGAAGGGTTCTAATCGTTGGCACAAACAGCGTTTGAAAGTAGCGAAGCTACATGAGAAAATAGCGAACCAACGAAAAGACTTTCTACACAAAAAATCATACGAATTAGCGAAACAGTATGATTGCGTGGTCATCGAAAACCTCAACATGAAAGGGATGTCGCAAGTCCTGAATTTCGGCAAGAGCGTTCATGACAACGGCTGGGGGATGTTCACGACATTTCTCCAATACAAGTTAGAGGAGCAAGGGAAAAAGCTTATCAAAATAGATAAGTGGTTTCCGTCATCTAAAACTTGTTCATGTTGCGATCAAGTAAAGGAATCTTTATCGCTTTCTGAGCGTACATTCCGCTGTGAATGTGGATTCGAGAGCGACAGGGACGTCAATGCGGCAATCAATATCAAACATGAGGGCATGAAACGATTAGCAATAGCCTAACTTGTCCTCGAACCGTGGGACACACGGGGATCGCTCAGTCAACTTCCCGTCATGAGATGGGATTACCTGAGAAGCCCCCACCTCTAAGCGAAGCGTAGGTGGTGGGAGCATGTCACTCAATAGAATATATATTTTTTTGATCGATGGCTGTAATTTATTTTAGCGAAAATATGTCTACTTCATATGTACTTATCATTCATATAAAAAACAGAGAGCCATTCCATGACCCTCTGTTTCTACAAATCTCGGCATACATCGGGGCGTGACAGTGGAGTGAGCCTTAAAAAGTAGACATGTATAAATCGGGAAAAAGATGTCCATACAGAAGACAGGAAGGAGCCGATGAACATGTCGAAAAAACAAAGAACTTATAAAAGCTATTCTCCAGAATTGAAGCTGGAAGCCGTTCAAAGAGCCTTGGCGGGAGAGAGTGTAAAAGTCATTGCACATCATCTTGAGATTACAGATCCTGACTATATTTATAAATGGATAGATCCGTATGAAATGTACGGGGAAGTAGGACTAAAACGAAAAGTTAGAAATCATCCTGAAATGGACAAGGATTTCATCATACGAGAATTAGAGATGGAGAATGAAATTTTAAAAAAGTATCTTCAAATCTTGAAAAGGGAGGGAAGACGGCGAAGTTCAAAATAGTAGACGAGCTCAAAACAAAATATCCAGTCATTAAAATATGTGAAAAACTACAGATTTCAAAATCTGGTTACTACAAATACTTGAAAACAAAGGGTAAGAAGAGAAAAGAGTCTAAGAAAGACCAACAATTAAAAGAATATATCTCTTTGATTTTCCATGAACACAAAGGGAGATATGGATATCGAAAAATTCACGCCGTGTGAAACAATCAATATCAACTACCTGTAAGTGAAAAAGTTGTACGTCGACTAATGAGAGAATTAGAATGAAAATGTCAATCTCGCATGAAACGAAAACAACCCATCAAAGTGAAAAAAGCAACTTCGGCTGGATATATTTATGAAAATCTATTAAAAAGAAACTTTTCCACGACACGTTTGAATGAAAAATGGGTCACAGATGTCACAGAAATTGCCGTGGAAGATAAAAAACTATTTGTTTCTGCCGTTATGGATTTACACAACAATGAAATTATCGGGCATCAGATTTCATCAACACACGATGTTCAACTTGTGAAAGATTCACTATTATATGCATTAGAAATCAGACACATCAAGGATTCCTTAATTCTTCATTCAGATCAAGGAATGCCCTATCGATCAACAAGATGGAAAACGCTGATGGATACATTTTCGATTACACCAAGCATGTCGAGAAAAGCGAATGCGCTTGATAACGCATGCATAGAAAGCTTTTTCTCCTATCTGAAAACAGAGATGGAGCAGGATTTGCAACATACGAAAAGTGTGGAAGAGGCAACACAGCTCATTCATGATTACATTCGCTATTACAACCACCAACGTATACAAGGTGTTCTTCATTATCAAACACCAACTCAATATGCAAAGGCTAGTTAACAACGATCACAAGTGGGCTACATTTCCTCCTTCTCGTCTTACCTATCTCTCCTCAGAACTCCGTGGGGCTGTCAAGTGCTTTCCTTGACAGTTCCACGGGGTTCTGAGACACTGAGAAAAAGACGAGAAAAGGAAAGGAACCAGAGCTTTATCACTCTGATTCCTTCAAGTTAACTGAATTTATACTGTCTACTTTTCGGATCGCAATGCACAGGCACGCTACCCTAAATTAAATTTTTTCATCCAAAAATGAACGGATAATAATCGCCATAAATGATATTTGCCGAACGGTTTCACCGGGTCGTTTAGCCAATTTTTTAGCTGCGTTTTGTCAATCCATAGATCAAGCGGCGAATCGTCGGATAAAAGGATGGATTTAATTTCTGCGAATTTTTCTCTATACCAAATGTCCTCCGGTGTCACAAATCCTTTCTTATCGACCCGCAGTCGAACTTTGTCATTCATTATCCCCTTCATCGCTTGTCGTAAAAACGGCTTCGTATATCCGTCATATATTTTGTATCCGCCTGGTATCGACAGCATCAACTCCACTAACCGATAATCAAGATACGGCGTCCGTGCTTCAATCGAAAACGCCATCGAGTTTCGATCTTCGTATCTTAATAACGATTGCAACGATCCGAAAATTTCGGTATATAAGTACTCTTGAAAATTGCTCGGTATTTCCGTTCTATTAATGTGTTCGTATTCTTTTTTCAACAGTTCCTTCACATCACTTCCGCGGCGAATTTTGACACCTAAAGCGTGGTAGATGATTTTCAACCATACTTTCCCTAGCGGCTCCGTGGCGGAAATGAGTCCTGTTTCTTTTAGTTTTTTCAACTCTTCAGCAGCTGTCTGGAATTCACCGGCTCGAATTAAATTCGCCATATATACAGAGATGTATGGATGATACCCAGCCATCGTTTCATCGGCCCCTTGTCCATCCAGCAGCACTGTTATATTATTCTGCCGAGCGAGTCTCATTACATTCCACTGGGCGTATATCGACGTGGATTTAAACGGCTCGTCCTGATGCCAGATTAAATCTTCAATCTCGTGAAATAAATCATTCATATCTGGATATACTCGATAACTGTCCGCTTCTGCCTGCTCGACAATTGTTTCAGCAAACTCCCATTCGTCATATTTTTTATTGGCAAAGCACGACGTAAAGGTTTTAATGTTATTACGAACACCGTTTTGCTTAAACAGTTCGTGCATCACTAACACGATGGAAGAAGAATCCATCCCGCCACTTAAACACGAACCGACCGGCACATCACTTCTGAGCCGCAGCCGAACCGAATCAAACAACAGCTCTTTAAATTGCTGCTGATACTCAACCAAGTTTCCATCTCGTTTCATTGACTGATTCAACGGAGGGTGGTAATATCTCCAAACTTTTAAGCTAGATACTCCTTCATCTAAATTCACGCGCATCGCTTCACTTGGAAGGAGCTGATTTACTCCCTCAAAAAACGTTTCCTTTTCGATATTCACTTCCCCAAATAAGAGAAACTTAGCCACTTTATCCCGATTGGCTTTTTTGCTGACAAAGTCTTCTACAAGCAACTGCTTAATTTCCGAAGCAAAGGCAATCGTTTCATCTTTAACGGCGTAATAAAAAGGTTTTACGCCAAACCGGTCTCTGGACGCAAACAGCGTTTTGGCTACCGTATCAATGATGATAAAGGCCCACATGCCGTTAAATTTGTGCAAACAAGCTTCTCCCCATTCATCGTACGCTGCCATAATCACTTCCGTATCCGTCGTGGAAACAAAACGATGCCCTAAAGCTTCTAGCTCTTTTCGGATTTCAATATAGTTATAAATCTCCCCATTAAATACAATCCAATATCTTCCGTTTTTATAACTCATCGGCTGAGAACCGTTATTGGAAAGATCCACAATCGCCAACCGACGATGTCCTAGCCACAGCTTATCATCTAACAGTGATTGGTGACCTTCACCATCCGGCCCCCTATGCTCAATAATATCTGTCATTTTTTTTATCGTTGCAAACGGAATTTGTTTATTAGAAAATACAGCCGCTATGCCGCACATAATATCCCCCTATACGATGTCTATTACTAGCATTTTTAGCATACATAGCAGGAGATATTCCATCATTAAAAAAAAATAAAATTTTTTAAAGTTGTTTCAAATCTTTTGCTTGATGATGGAGCGGCTCGGATAAAAAATAATCCATCGCAACATAGCACAATAAAGAGCCTCACTTCATCGATTACTTAGAAGCCACAGCTTAGTATCACATGATATGATAGAAGTCAATGGCTTTAGGCCATATCTAACTAAAACTCCTCCCCCTCATTTACAACTAGGAGACTTCTTTCGAAATTAGGAGAAAAACAGCAGGAACATCCATTTGCCGGCGTTGCCACACTCTCATTAATTTATTGTTTTTTCTCTTGTATATATGCCGCCATGTATCGGGGCGTGACAGGCACGTTGCCCCACATTTCTTTCCTGTCGCTGATCTTGTTTCCACTCAAATAATCTCCCAAAGCGACGGCAGCCACACCAGTCATCCCACCAAGATGTGGCAGGCATCGCGTCCTATCCCCTTGCTTTCTTACGATATTCAGAAATTACTCAAAATGGAATGAAAGGGCTTTCTTTAAGACCGGAAAAGCATTTTTCATACATCAAACAAAAAAACCGCCTCTCACCTCATGTAGGCTGTTGGCGGTTTTTCTAATCTCAGATTGCAATGAACAGGCATCTATTTCACTAATTCTAACGGCACCGGAATGAATTTTTCTACTGTTTCCCCTTTTACGACTTTTAGTGCCGTTTTGACGGCGTTTTCCCCGATTAATGCTGGTTTTTGGGCAATTGTTGCGGCCATTTTGCCTTCTTGCACAGCCTTTACTGCATCATCGGTTGCGTCAAATCCGACGACGATGACATCTTTCATTCCGTGCGCTTCAAGTGCTTCTAACGCACCTAACGCCATTTCGTCGTTATGCGCAAACACCGCTTTAATATCTTTTTGGCTTTGGAGAATGTTTTCCATGACCGATAGTCCTTTAGCGCGGTCAAAATCCGCTGCTTGTTTTGCGACGACTTTCATGTTGCTTGCTTTGTCAATGACTTGATGGAACCCCTCACCGCGTTCACGTGCCGCTGATGACCCAGGAATACCTTCCAACTCAACGATATTTCCGCCATCTTTCAACGCTTCAACGATAAATTCACCCGCCATTTTTCCGCCCGCGACGTTATCAGAAGCAATATGAGCAACGACTTCACCGCCATCCGCGCTACGGTCTACAGTAATGACTGGAATATTCGCTTTGTTCGCAGACTCAATGGCAGATGTTACCGCGCTCGAATCTGTTGGGTTGACTAAAATGACATCTACTCCTTGTTGGATTAAATCTTCGATATCGTTCGCTTGCTTTGCTGAATCGTTTTGCGCGTCAACTACCGTTAACGTCGCGTTCGCTTCTTTTGCTGCTTTTTCTGCTCCTTCTTTCAACGTGACAAAAAACGGGTTGTTCAACGTCGAAATAGATAAGCCAATTTTAACCCCATCTTCTTTCTTTTTCTCTGTTTTATTGGTGCTAGTTGCATTGTTTTCTAACGAACAACCTACTAACATCCCCATTGCCAATAACAACACAGCCAACATACTTACAAACTTCCTCATCATTCCCCCACTCCTTTGATTTTTTTATCTATCAAACTTCTTTTCGGCGATCTAAAATCACCGCAAGAAGAATGACGATTCCTTTAATCACTTGTTGGTAAAAAGACGACACGTTCAATAAATTCAAGCCGTTATTCAATATACCGATAATGAGCGCACCGACTAACGTTCCAAAAATCCAGCCGCGACCACCAGATAAACTAGTGCCGCCTAACACAACTGCCGCAATCGCATCGAGCTCATAGGCGGTTCCTGCTGTCGGCTGTGCCGAGTTAAGGCGCGATGTTAAAATAAGCCCTGCTAAAGCGGACAAACCGCCAGTTAAAGAGTAAATCCAAATTTTTAAGCGGTCGACACGAATGCCTGCTAACCAGGTCGCTTCTTCATTTCCGCCAATCGCATACGTATGGCGACCAAACGTTGTTTTCTTTAACACAACATAAAGCACTACATAAGCGACAATCATCAATACAACAGGAACAGGAATGCCAAGAAAATATCCACGTCCAATCATTTGAAAAGCAAATTCATCTGAAAACCCTGTGATTGGACGCCCTTCTGTATACACAAGGGTTGCGCCACGAAAAACGGTCATTGTCGCTAATGTTGCGATAAACGGTGCAACACGCCCTTTTGTAATAATGACCCCATTGAGCGCTCCCATCGCCAATCCGGCTAAAATGCCAATCACCATCGCGAAAAGCCCGTTCGTGCCATCCGCCATCAATCCGGCCGCAAACGCACTAGAAAGCGCGAGAACAGACCCTACCGATAAATCAATGCCACCTGTCAAAATGACAAACGTCATGCCAAATGCAATGAGCGCATTAATTGACACTTGGCGTAAAATGTTGAGCCAGTTGTCCAATGTAAAAAAGTTATCACTGAGAAAAGTTAACACGAAACAAAGCAATAACAGCCCCATCAACGGACCGATTTTTTTTACGTTCAATCCCCAAACCGCTCTTGCCTCTTGCACGATCGGCTTTTGCATTACGCTTCTCCCCCTGTCGCTGCGCGCATAATCATCTCTTGATCGACATTGTCGTTATTGAGAATCGCCGTTACCTTTCCTTCATGAACAACCATAATCCGATCGCTCATTCCAAGAATTTCGGGCAGTTCCGACGATACCATAATAATCGCAACCCCTTGCGCAGCTAATTCGTTCATAATCTCATAAATTTCTTTTTTTGCCCCAACGTCTACTCCGCGTGTTGGCTCATCTAAAATCAATATGTTTGGATTCATTGCCAGCCATTTCCCAAACACGACTTTTTGCTGGTTACCACCGCTTAGCGCCTTCACTTCCATTTCAGCAGAAGCTGCCTTAATCTGAAGGCGCTCTACTAACGAACGGACGAGTTCATTTTCCTTTTTACCGTCAATAAACCCTGCTGTAGCAAGTTGTTTGGATTTCGGTAGCGTTAAGTTTTCCCGAACACTCATCTGTAAAATAAGTCCTTTTCCTTTTCGGTCTTCGGTAATAAAAGCCATGCCATATTCCACCGCTTGGCGCGGCGATGAAATCTTTACGGGTTGCTGATTCAAATAAATCGTTCCTGCATCGATTTTTCGAATGCCAAAAATCGCTTCCATGATTTCCGTGCGACCGGCACCCATCAACCCAGCAATTCCTAAAATTTCACCCGCATGCACCGCAAACGAAACATTGTGAAATACCCCTTTTTGTGTTAGCCCTTCAACACGAAGCCGTTCTTCACCAATACGGACGCTTCGTGTCGGAAAGCGCTCCCCGATTTGTCTGCCGACCATCATATGAACGATTTCATCAAATGTCGTTTCGCGTATTTGCTTCGTTCCGATAAATTCGCCATCCCGCAACACCGAAATGCGATCACAAATAGTAAAAATTTCTTCCATCCGATGCGAAATATAAATAATCGCAACCCCTTGTTGTTTTAACGTACGAATAACTGTAAAAAGCGTTTGAATTTCTCGATCGGTTAGTGCTGCTGTTGGCTCATCCATAATTAAACATTTGGCGTTCGTTGATAGCGCCCTTGCAATTTCAATAATTTGTTGCTTCCCGACCGATAAATGGCCCGCCATATCATTTGGGTCGATGTCCATGCCGAGTTTTTGCAAATATTGTCTTGCCTCGTCGGCCATTTCTTTTTGACGAATCCATCCCGTTTTTCCAATCGTCTGTTCTCGTCCTAAAAACATATTTTCGGCTACCGTTAACGTCGGAATGATGTTCAGCTCTTGATGAATAAACACAATGCCGTCTCGCTCTGCTTCTTTCGGGTGCCGATAATGAACTTCTCTCCCATCTACTGTGATCGTCCCTGCATCTTTTTCGTACATCCCTGTCAATATTTTCATTAACGTCGATTTTCCAGTCCCATTCTCCCCCATTAACGCATTCACTTCGCCCGCACAAACTTCAAAATCGACTCCGTCTAAGACGAGGTGATGGTGAAACGCCTTTTTAATTCCTTTCATTTGAATGAATGGCACGTTTCTCTCCCCCTTAAAAATTAACGCCCGAGTGAAGAATGATATTGGCGTAAGGAGTCGCCTCTCCTGTGCGAATGACTGCTTTTGCTGATTTCATCATTCCTTTTAGTTGTTCATGGGAAACGATATGTGTTGTCGTGTTTGCAAATCGCTTTTGAATCTCTTGATACATAGCCGAATTGTGCGCTTGCATTTCTTCCGCAATCGTAATCGCTTCAATCTCTAATTCTTCTAAAATCGGATCGAGTACGGACAAAAAGGACGGGAAGCCTTTAATGACAGATAAATCAATGCGCGTCACTCCTTCAGGGATCGGCAAACCACAATCAGCGACAACGATTGTATCCGTATGCCCTAACGAAGCAAATACTGTATTCAATTCTTTATTTAACACCCCATGTTTTTTCATCTTTTTCATCCTTTCTCCGAAAGAAACGACTCAAGTTCTTTTTCTGTCGGCATCCCGGTTTGCGCCCCGAGCTTTGTGACGGAGAGTGCTGCCGCTGCATTCGCATAACAGCAAGCTTCTTCTAACGCCATGCCTTTACTTAATGCCACCGCAAGCGCTCCGTTAAACGTATCCCCCGCCCCTGTCGTATCAACAACAGGCACATGGAAACTCGGAATAAGCGTCCACTCACCGTTTCGTTGGAACGAAACGCCTCGTTTTCCTTCTGTCACGATCAATTTGTGCGCCCATTTTTCCATCGGTCGCCCCGCTAGCACGACATCACGTTCGTGTTCGTTTGGGGTTAAAATATCTACTTGATCGAGCAATGTGTCTGGAAGCGGCTGCGCCGGTGCTGGATTTAAAATAACACGAACACCGTGGCGTTTTGCGATCAGCACCGCTTGCTCCACGACCGGAAGCGGGATTTCTAACTGAAGAAGGCAAACATCGCTTGTCGCAATTTTCTCTTCCCACCGCTCTAGATCGTCTGGACATAGCGCATGGTTGGCACCTGGAACGACGATAATGCGGTTGTCTCCTTCCGAAATGACAATTGTCGCAATGCCTGTTTCGACATCTGTAACCGGTTTCACACCGTCGACAACAATTCCTTCTTTCTCTAAATGTTGAAGCAGCTCTGTTCCAAACATATCAGCACCGACAGCGCCAATCATATGGACGTCTGCACCAAGCCGCGCAGCCGCCACCGCTTGATTGGCTCCTTTCCCACCAGGGATGAGGCGAAACGCTTCCCCTAATACCGTTTCGCCTTGGACCGGCATTCGTTTTGCAATCGTCACTAAGTCCATATTAATGCTTCCAATTACCGTAATCGTCGGCTTTTTCATGCTTTTCCCCTCCTGCGCGTCGACTCCCGCTCGATAAGTTTAACAGGCAATACGTAATGAAGCTGCTCAATCAATTGACCTTCAATTTTTTTAACTAAAAGCCTTGCCGCAATTGCCCCCATTTCATAAATCGGTTGCGAAATGGTCGACAGCTCTGGCGTCGTCATCTCCGTTAACGGAATACCGTCATACCCGATAATCGCAACATCTTCTGGGACGCGTAGTCCTAATTGTTGAACAGCTTTTAAAGCACCGACCGCCATCGCATCGTTCCCCGCAAAAATGCCATCGACATGATCGTTTTGAAGCGCCTGAAGCACCGCTTCTTTCGCTTGTTTCAGCTGATAATTTCCTTGAATCACAAATGCATCTTCCCAAAGCCCTAAACTTTTCATTTCATCGCGATACCCGTAAAAACGCTGCATCGCGTTCACCACATGCGCTGGACCTTGAATATGGGCGATTTTTCGGCATCCGATGTCATACAAATGCCTTGTAGCTAGCCTTGCCCCATTATAATTATCCGCAATGACCGATGGAAATGAATGATCAGACGGACGGTCAAGAACAACAATTGGAATATCTAATTCCATCACTTCCTCAATCGCCAATTGATTCGTCGTTAAAATCATGCCGTCTACATATTTTTGTTTTAACACATCCATGTATTGTTTTTCTTTTTCGCTTTTTTCGTCCGAGTTGCATAAAATCACCGTATAGTCATAAATGTTCATCACATCTTCAATCGCCCGAACAAGCTCGGGGAAGAAAGGGTTCGAAATATCTGGAACGATCAATCCGATCGTTTTTGACGTCTTTTTAAATAACGTTCGCGCCACTTCATTCGGCTTATAGTTCAACTCTTCAATCGCTTTTCGCACCCGTTTTTCCGTTTCTTCGTTCACATAGCCATTTTGGTTTAACACGCGCGAAACCGTTGCAACCGATACTCCTGCCAACTTGGCAACATCCCGGATTGTAGCCATATTTGTTCTCCACCTTCGTTTTCTGTAACCGGTTACATACAATATATCATAAACCGTAAAATATAAGCAAGTATTTCCTTTAGATTTTTATTGACAATATTCGTAAAAAAAAACAGAGAGCCACTATGACTCTCTGTTTCTACAAATCCCGACAACCCTCGGGGCGTGACAGGCACCTCGTCTAAAAAACCAGCCCCCTTCTGGTGAGCTGGTTGGTTGTTATTGGTCTTTGTTGTTTTTGTCTTGCATGTCTTTTGGGTCTTCGATTGGGTCTTCGCGGTCCGGTTGGTTGTCGTTTTCGTCATCGCCAGGGCCATTGTTTGTGTCGTCGCCAGGCGGCAAGTTTTTGTTCAAGTTGTCGTTTAAGTCATTGCTTTTCGGCTCGTTTCGGTTAGTGGCGTCATCTCGTTGGTTGACGTCGTCCGACGGATTAACGTCCGTATCGTTCATGTCGTTGTTTTCGTTCGTTGTTGGGGGCGGTGGGTTTTGGTTGTCGCGGGTGAAGTTGCAGCCGGAAACGAGCAACATCGCGACAAACGCACTGAATAACCGGATAAATAAAGCTTTTTTCTTCATTTGCAAATCCCCTTTCTGAATATAGATGGTCTTTGCTTATCTTCTCCAGAAAGGAAGGTTTCATGCATAAAACATCTTCTTTCCTTCACCCGGAAAGAGGAAATTCGTTACGCGTTTTTCTTTTCGCCGAGGGCAAACATGATCTCTGTTTCGCAGACGAGTTCGCCATCGACCGTAGCAAGACCTTTGCCTTTGCCGATCGGCCCTTTGGCGCGGATGATTTCGACTTCTAAGCGCAACTGATCACCTGGTTTGACTTGCTTTTTAAAGCGGCAGTTGTCAATGCCAGTGAAAAAGGCGAGACGGCCACGGTTTTCTTCTTTCATGAGCATCGCTACCGCACCGACTTGCGCCAATGCTTCGACGATTAACACACCCGGCATGACCGGATATTCGGGAAAATGGCCGACGAAAAACTGTTCGTTGGCGCTGACGTTTTTCAATCCGACGGCGCGTTTTCCTTCTTCGACTTCTAAAATGCGGTCGACTAATAAAAATGGATAGCGGTGCGGAATGATCGCTTGAATTTGCTGGATATCAAGCATATGTATAAGCCTCCTTTTCTTTTCTCGCCCCTCCGTCATGTGATATAATAGAAAGACGGGGGAGGTGAAACAGTTGGAACAGTTGTTGCTTCAATTGATGAACGAGCTGCGCGCGTTTCGTACAGAAGTCAATGAGCGGCTCACCCAGCTTGAAAACGGCTTGCAGCAAGTCAATGGGCGACTTGATCATGTCGAAACGAACTTGCAGCAAGTCAATGGGCGGCTTGATCATGTCGAAACGAACTTGCAGCAAGTTAACGAGCGGCTCGATCATGTGGAAACAGAATTAAAAGAAGTCAAACAAGGACAAGCAGAAATGAAAGAACTGCTTAAACATCATACGACATTAACGATTGAAACCTTTACGAATATGAAAAAAGAGATACGAACGATTACAAACGATATGCAGGCAGATGTCAATCTTCTGTTTCGCGAAGTCGAAGCCGTCAAAAGACAAGTCAATAAAGTGGAGCAGCGGTTTGCCAATTAAAGTGTATCCAGCGAAAAACGGCTGGATTTTTTGTTGACTGCTACTCGCTTTTCGTATCTTTTTTCACAATATCGATGATGCGCTGCCACGTCGACGGCTTCAATGCATCGAGCGGCTTGCCGTTGCCAAGACCACTGTAGCCGACAATGGCACCAACAACCGTACTTATAGTTATGAGCGCCGCTACGATTACTAGCCTTAGCCAAATCGGAAAAAGACGCTTCCTCTCCCGCTTTTTCCGCCGCTCGGTTCGTTGTTCATTCGATTGTTGTGTCACTTGTTCTTCCGTCATCCTTGTTTCTCCTCGCTATGACCGAACACCGTTAATGAGTCCCATCATTTGGTCGGAAATGGAAATCGATTTCGCGTTCATTTGGTAAGCGCGCTGCGTGAGCATTAAATCGGTCATTTCTGTCCCGAGATCAACGTTTGATTGCTCTAACGCTCCTTGCTGAACGCTAATTTGCGGACGCAAATTGCCCGTCATATTTACCGCTACATCCCCTTCCCGCACGTTGAGCGATGTTAAGTTTGGCAGGGCATATAAATTGTCGCCAACGGACTGTAAAAGTTGTGGGCGGACGATGTTCGTAATGCCGAGGTCGGCGGTTTGCATGACGCGACCATCCGGCGCGATGGCGCGTAACGTACCAGTGTCGGTAATCGTAATGTCTTTAAAACCTTCTTGAATGGTGATTGGCTCGTTGTTGCTATTGAGAACCGGGAAGCCATCGCTTGTGACAAGCATCAATGTCGTCGGGTCATTGGCAGATGGGCTTAAGTAAAACGCTCCATCGCGCGTATAGCGGATGGCCGTTGCACCGTCTGCTGCTTCGGCTAAGACGCGGAAAAACTGTCCTTCTTTCGTCAACGCCACGTCTAACATACGCCCGGTTTGTTGTAGCGGGCCTTGTGTTAAGACGAGGTTTGTCTCTGCTAGTTTCGCCCCAACGCCGCGGCGGACGCCTTCTGGTGTTAGGCGGTCGGCTTGATCGTCTGGCAAATTGTCAAATTGTTGTACTAATAGCTCACCAAAGTTTGTTTCGCGCCGCTTAAAGCCGGTCGTGTTGCTGTTGGCAATGTTGTTGCTTATGACGTCAAGCTGCTGCTGCAGTTGGTTCATCGTATTGGCGGCAGTAATCATCGAACGCAACATCGTCATTCTCCTTTTTTTGCTTATTTGAGTCGGCCGATTTCATTCACGGCCTTGTCCATGCTTCGGTCGTATGCTTGTAATATTTTTTGGTTCGCTTCAAACGCACGGTACGCCGACATCATATCCGTCATCGAACGCGCGACATCGACGTTTGACCGTTCGAGAAACCGTTGCTTCACTTCATACGTAACGTTGCCGTTGCCAATCGCGCTCGGAAGTAAGCCGTTTTCGCTGCGGAATAGTCCGTTTCCTTCTTTTGCAACCGCGTTTGGATTTGCCGCAAATGCGACGTTCAAGCGAGCGATGCGCCGATTATTTCCGGTAATCGTGCCGTCAGGCGCTACGGTAAAATTCGTGCTCGTTAGCTGAATGCGGGTATTGTTTTCATCGAGTACATAATATCCGTCGTTCGTCGTTAAATATCCTTGGGCATCTAAGGTGAAGTTGCCGTTTCGTGTATAGCGCACGGCGCCGTTTTCGTTTTGCACGACGAAAAAGAGCATCCCCTTTTTGCCTGTGGCAGCATCCGTCGGAATCACCCCATTTACAAGGGCAAGGTCAGTTGGTTGATTGGTTTCTTTTATATCGCCTTGTGAAAAATTAGGCATCATTTCTTGCATATAGACACCGGTGGATATCGGACCGATCGGTGTCTTTTTCATCATCGAACGGCGCTCTTGCACTGGAATCGCCGCTTCCTCCAAGCGCGAAAGCAACATTTCTGGAAACGCGCGCAGCGCTGCTTCGTCCGCTTTATATCCTGGGGTATTGGCATTGGCGATGTTGTTTGTTAACATTTCCACGCGGCGCTCTTGGGAAAGCATGCCGGCAGCCGCGGTATAAAATCCACGCAACAAAGACGTTCCCTCCGCTTCCTTTTGTCTTATTTTCTATTATACGGCAAACGAATAAAAAAGCGAATAGGTACCATATAGGAAACGATACCCATTCGCTTTTCGTTAGATGAACTTTTGCTTCGGAGCGCGGTCGATGTTATCCAGCATAATGCCTGTGCCAATGGCGACACAGTCCATCGGATTTTCCGCCACCAATACCGGCACTTTTAACTCTTCGGCAAGCAACTGATCAATGCCATGCAACAGAGCGCCTCCGCCTGTCAGAATGACGCCGCGGTCGATAATGTCCGCCGACAATTCTGGCGGTGTGCGTTCGAGCACGCTTTTGGCGGCTTGTACAATGACCGATACCGGCTCGCGCAGCGCTTTTTCAATTTCTGCCGAGCGGACAGTAATCGTGCGCGGCAAGCCGGTCACAAGGTCGCGGCCACGAATGTCAATCGCTTCGTCGCGTGCCCCTGGGAATACGGTTGCCACTTTGATTTTAATTTCTTCGGCGGTCCGTTCGCCAATGAGCAGCTTATATTCGCGCTTAATGTAGTTTAAAATTTCCATATCGAACTTGTCCCCAGCCATTTTAATAGAAGAAGCGGTGACAATATCGCCCATGGAGAGAACAGCAACATCGGTCGTGCCACCGCCAATGTCTACGACCATATTTCCGCAAGGCTGAAAAATGTCCATGCCGGCACCAATCGCCGCTACTTTCGGCTCTTCTTCCAAATATACTTTTTTTCCGCCGCTTTTTTCTGCCGCTTCTTTAATTGCTTTACGCTCCACGGACGTGATATTTGTCGGGCAGCAAATTAAAATGCGCGGCTTGGCGAAAAAGCCTTTTAAATCGAGCTTATTTAAAAAGTGTTTCAGCATCGCTTCCGTAATCTCGAAGTCTGCGATGACGCCGTCTTTCAGCGGCCGGATGGCAACGATATTCCCAGGGGTACGCCCGACCATTCGTCTTGCTTCTTCGCCGACAGCGAGCACCTTGTTTGTATTTTTATCAATCGCGACAACGGATGGTTCGTTGAGCACGATTCCTTTTCCTTTGACGTAAATAAGTACGTTCGCCGTACCGAGATCGATTCCGATATCTCTCGCAAACATGTATAAGCTCCTCCTTGCTTTCCATCCATCAAATTACTCCTAATTAATTATTTTATCATAGGTATATCGGAATCTGATACTATTTTTATAAGAAAAAAGCAAGGAAGAAGTATTTATTGAATCGTTTCTTTTTTATATTTCTTCTTTGTCGCCTCCCCCCCACGCAAATGACGAATGGATTTATGGTAATCAAGAATTTCTTTCACTTCATTCGCCAGCTCTGGGTTAATTTCCGGCAGCCGCTCGGTTAAGTCTTTATGAACAGTACTTTTGGAAACGCCAAATTCTTTCGCGATGACGCGAACGGTTTTCCTCGTCTCCACGATATACTTTCCAATCTTGATAGTACGCTCTTTGATGTAATCGTGCACACCACTCGCCCTCCCTAAGTTGGATGTGAGAAGTGTGAAATGAGACTCGTTTCGTCGATGATCAAAAGCACTTCCTCTTGTTCATTTGAAAAGCATCTTCGGCTTTATTTTTGCGCGATGGACGATCCCCACCTCAAACACTCCCGCTAGTTGATAAGTTTGTAACATTTTATTAAGCAATTGGTACATATATGCCAAAAATGTTGTAGAGGCGAGCGTTTTTTGTGAAAAAAGAAAAGCAGCATCAAGCGTTCGTACTTGATGCTGCGCGCTGTTACGCTTTCGCCATGCCAATCGAAGAATCTGGCATGTTGTAAGAAGAGTCTTGGTGTGTATTGTTATCATCTGTCGATTGGTCATCGGACGATTCATCTTGCGTTTGGTCGTTTGTTGAATGGCTATTGTGTTCGCTTTGTTTTTCATTTGGTGCGTTTTCGTTTGATGCGTTCGACTCTGTCAAGGATGTGACTGGTTTATCGACATAGTCTAGCGGGTTAACCGGCTTGCCGTTTTGGCGAATTTCAAAATGGACGTGCGTTCCTGCCTCTTTGTTAAAGGCGCTTTGTCCAGCTTTGCCGATAATTTGCCCTTGTTTCACCGCATCTCCTGCTTTTACTTCGATGCTTGCAAGCGATTGATAAACCGTTAAGACACCGTTATTATGGTCAATTTCGACGACATAGCCTAAAATTGGGTCTTTTTCCGCCTTTGTCACCGTTCCACTTAAAGAAGCAGTTACGTCAAACGGCCGATTATCTTTCATCCCAAGATCGATGCCACGGTTTGGATGATACGTATTATTATAAAAGACGAGAGCTGCTTCTTGTTCTTCTTTCGATGCGGCATAATCGTAAAACGGTGTTTTAATTTGAACCGTATTTGGATCGAGCACTGGCATCGCAACATGCTCTACGGCTTCATTAACTGGGATGGATTCGTCTTGTTTGGACGGTGTCCCTTCTTGGCCGTATTGATACTCATCTTTTGGCTGTACATCTTTGCTATGCTGGAACCAAAGCACTCCCGCTAAAATGACCGCGGCACTTGTTAAATAAATAGCCGGAAATACCCAACGCTTGCGCAACGCACGTTTGAAACTTGGTTTTCGTAGAGAAGGTTGTTTCTTTTCTTCCTCTCTCATTGTTCATCACCTCAGCAACCATTTTGAACAGAAAGAGGAAAATCTATACATAAAAACCGTTATTTTTTGAAAAAAATCGATTTTTATACACAAAAAAAGCAGCTCTCCTAAAAGAGTCTGCTTATCTTTTCGCCGTCAACCGGTTTAAAAACGCCGTTGCGGATGAAACGTTGACGCCGCGGTAATAATATCGGACGATGTCTTTGCACGTTTTCCCTTGCTTTGCTAAAAAGTTTGCCCCGTATTGGCTCATGCCAACCCCATGTCCATATCCTTTCGTCGTAATGACAATCTCCTCTCCTTTTCGCACCCACGTAAAATCAGTCGATTTTAACCCCAATTTTTCACGTATTTCTCTCCCGGTGAGTTGCTTTCCGCTAATATCAACCACCGCCACTCGCTTGCCTGGCGTCCGCGACACGATGACGCCTACCGACCCGTCGTTTGGCAGCTTCACTCCTAACCGTTGTTCAAACTCTGCCACGGACATCGCGGTTTGATGATAAAATTTAGGTGATTGTTTATCCCATGGGCTCGCAACACTTTTTAAATACGGAAAGTCGTTTTGCCAGTACGCTTCGGAGTTTTCTGTAAAGCCGTTGCTTGTTGAGAAAAAAGCGGCTTCAATCGGAGCGTTGTTGTACGTGATGATTTGACCTTGTGTTTCTTGCACTGCTTTTACGATGCGCTTCATTTTCCAGTCGTAGTCCGATCCCCATTGCTTCCTTAGTTCTTCGTCGCTATAGTACACTTGATGCATCACCGTGTCCGTGACGTTGGCGCCTTTTGGAAGTTCGATTGGTTGGTCGCTGAGCATTTGTTTGACAATGTACGTGCGGGCGGTGAGCGCTTGCGCTTTTAGCGCCTCTAGCTCAAAATCGGCCGGCATTTCGGCTGCGACGACCCCTATGACATACTGCTCTAGCGGGATGTGCTCGATTCGTTTTTCTTTGCTTCGATATACCGCTACTTCGACATCTGGACCCGCTTGTTTCGGTTGTATGCTCGGCTTAGGTTGTAGCGCTTCGATCAACGACCCGCTTGTCTTTTCGTGAAAGGGGATGACGAGCAATGTCGGAATGAGTAATACAACGATGAATAAAAGCGACCCGAGTGCGAGCAATAATTTCAGACGTTTCATTTTGCGCCCCCCAATATGCAATTTTAACGCGCACTTTCCTGCTCGTTATTACATAGTGTATGGGCTTGGACAAGTATATATGACAAATTGTTTCCGGGAAGAAAATTGGCAAAAAAAAAGAACCCGTTGGGAGTTCGTGTCGTCATTGAATTCGAGAAGCCAGTAGCTCGATTACTTCTCGGTGCTGCTCGTCGACCCGCTCTAATTGTTTGAAGTGGCTTCTCATTTCGGTTTTCGTATTTTCTATTTCGCGCATTAGGCTGCCATAATAAAACGCAAGCTCTTTTCTCATTTCGTATTGCTCGGTTGCTAACGTTTGAACTGTTTGGTCCATTTGGTGAACTTTTTCGTTCGTTTGCTGCAGGTGTTCGTCGAGTTTTTCGACTTTCTCGTTGGTCAATTGCAGCTGAACTCCTAGCTTCTCTACTTTTCCGTCCGTCTGTTGCAACCGTTCGTCCAGCTTTTCCACTTTCTCGTTGGTCAATTGCAGCTGAACTCCTAGCTTCTCTACTTTTCCGTCCGTCTGTTGCAACCGTTCGTCCAGCTTTTCCACTTTCTCGTTGGTCAATTGCAGCTGAACTCCTAGCTTCTCTACTTTTTCGTCCGTCTGTTGCAACCGTTCGTCCAGCTTTTCCACTTTCTCGTTGGTCAATTGCAGCTGAACTCCTAGCTTCTCTACTTTTTCGTCCGTCTGTTGCAACCGTTCGTCCAGCTTTTCCACTTTCTCGTTGGTCAATTGCAGCTGAACTCCTAGCTTCTCTACTTTTCCGTCCGTCTGTTGCAACCGTTCGTCCAGCTTTTCCACTTTCTCGTTGGTCAATTGCAGCTGAACTCCTAGCTTCTCTACTTTTCCGTCCGTCTGTTGCAACCGCTCGTCCAGCTTTTCCACTTTCTCGTTGGTCAATTGCAGCTGAACTCCTAGCTTCTCTACTTTTTCGTCCGTCTGTTGCAACTGCACTGCCAGCTGTTCTACTCGTTCGTTCGTTTGCAGGAGCTGTTGTTCAAATTTTTCTTGCTTAGCAGCTAGCGCGTTGATTTCTTGACGCATTATTTGTTGTTCCGACGCTAAAGTACGGATATCTTCTCGCATTTCATGTTGTTCTTTCCGAAAAGAACTCATTTCACTTTCTAACCGATCAAAGCGCTTATTCATTTGCTCCATAAACTGCTGAAGCAACGCCTCCATCCAATCCCTCCTCTCCGATAGGCATTTTTCTTTTTATTTTATCACAACTTGTCTATTTTTGTAAAAAAGAAAAAACGACCTTTCGCTGCGGTTGCAACGAACAGTCGCTTTCGTCATTAGTTGAGGTCGGTTACTTTTGCCGCTTCCCATACCGTTTCTTCTTCGCGGACGCGCTCAATGTCTGCGCCAAGCGCCGCTAGTTTTTCATGGAAGCGCACGTAGCCTCTGTCTAAATGTTTTAATTCCGTCACCCGCGTATATCCTTCCGCGACAAGTCCCGCCAAAATTAACGCGGCAGCGGCTCGTAAATCGGTAGCCGCCACTTCCGCCCCTTGCAAATTGCAAGGACCGTTAATAATGACCGACCGCCCTTCAATTTTAATATCGGCGTTCATGCGGCGGAATTCTTCGACGTGCATAAAGCGGTTTTCAAATACCGTTTCCGTAATCATGCTTGTTCCTTCTGCTTTTAACAATAATGCCATCATTTGTGACTGCATATCAGTCGGAAACCCTGGATGTGGCATCGTTTTAATATCGACCGCTTTTAATGTTTCTGGACCGATGACTCGAAGACCGTTTTCTTCTTCGATAATGATGACGCCCATTTCTTCCAGCTTCGCCACGAGCGAACTTAAATGTTCTGGAACAGCTCCTTGCACAAGCACGTTTCCGCCTGTAATTGCCGCTGCGACCATGAACGTCCCTGCTTCAATTCGATCGGGGATGACCGTATGCACGGCACCACGTAAGTTCGGCACACCTTCAATGCGGATAGTGCCTGTTCCAGCACCGCGCACTTTCGCGCCCATTTTGTTCAAAAAGTTCGCCAAATCGACAATTTCTGGCTCTTTTGCACAGTTTTCAATCACGGTCGTTCCTTCCGCTAGCACCGCCGCCATCATAATATTTTCCGTCGCTCCGACGCTTGGAAAATCAAGGTAAATTTTCGCACCGCGCAACCGCCCGTTCACTTCGGCGTCAATGAACCCATTGCCCACTTTCACCGAAGCGCCCATCGCTTCAAACCCTTTTAAATGCTGGTCAATTGGCCGCGAACCAATCGCGCAGCCGCCTGGAAGCGCCACACGAGCGCGCCCTTTTCTCGCAAGCAACGGTCCCATCACTAAAACGGAGGCACGCATTTTGCGTACGTATTCAAACGGGGCTTCTAATTTCAGCTCTCGGGATGCATCTACAACAACGCGGTTTCCTTCGATCACAACATCTGCGTTTAAATAACGCAATACTTCCGTAATTGTATATACATCGGAGAGAGCAGGAACGTCATGAATGACACTTTTTCCTTCACTTGCTAATAAGGTTGCGGCGATAACAGGCAAAACGGCATTTTTCGCTCCTTCGACTTTCACGGTGCCGTTTAACCGGTTTCCGCCACGGACGATGATTTTTTCCAAGGTATTCCCCTCCGCGTCCAAATTCTCTATATTAATATTCAATTGTAATGATTGGGGTTCCAACCACAACGGTCGTTTGATCGCCCAATCCCGTCTTTCGTAAAGCAAGCTGAATGTTCATTGGATGAGTGTTGGTCGGAAGAACGTTCTCCCACTGCCTAGTATATGCAGAAACGGAAACAAACGCGTCTTCCGTAAGCGCCTCAATCGGCGCAGCGTGGAATGCATGTAAAAGATGGTAAGCTTGTTTTAACAAAACACCTTTCATCTTACCATTGAATTCCCCTTTTACACAAGAGAAAAATGCAGGTTGTTTCATCAAGAGTTGTGATGACCTTTGGCTTATGATTTGACCAATGTTTTTCTGCACGGTTTCGCTCCAACCAAATCCCTTTAATTCATAGAGGATGTACGTTTGGGGCTTTTCGTTTGCGACGGTAGTGACAAGTTGAATTTTTTCTTGCATCGAGGAATGTACATAACTGCCTGTCGCCCGTTGAACATGGCGATCTGTTTCCATGGTCCATTGAAACATCGGAAAAGTTCGTTTCCATTCGTCCACTTTTTTCACAAAATCGGAATGATTTTCGATTGTTTGGGCATACTCCCTTGTGTAAATGGTCCAGTCGTTGATCGATGCGCCGTTTTGTTGCAATACGGAAGCGATTGTTTTTATCTCTTTTATCGGTTCTGTCTCTTGTGCTTTGCTAAAATGTCCAGTCGTGAAAATAAGAAAAATGAGCATTGCCATCCACGTTTTTTTCATCTTTCTTCCCTTCCTCTCCTTAGCTGTTATTGTTGCCACATTGGCAACGAACATACGCGCAACTGCTCGACAAAATTCGAAGAGGAAGTTTCTCTTTTTAACAAAAAATGGAGCGATTATTCGCCCCGAAATAAAAACGGCAATTGTTTCGACCAAAGAAAATAATCAAGGAAAAAGTTGCTGACAGTAGAGCCAATCGCAATCGTCAGCAACACATAAAAGACGCGTGCTTGCAAGATGCGGTTTGGTTTTATTATTTTCTCTAACTGAACGCCTTGCAACGTCCACCACGTGAGCGCAAAAAAGAAAAGGTGGGAAATAATACTTAGGAGCGCTTGTTGTCCAACTCCTGTCATGTCGTTGCCTCCTTCCCTCAAGGGAAATATGAAAAAAAGAAGGGGGGAAGCCCCCTTCTAGCGTTAGCGAAGGAAATCGCTAAAGTGATGAAACTTGTCTAAAAATGCATACAACCATCCCGGCATCATCCCGAAAAGAAGCGTGCCAAACGCACAAACTGCAATGACAATCGTTGCTCCAATCGGCACGCTAAACGACTCGTGATGCGCTGCCGGACGGAAGAAGATTTGCGTAAACAATCCGAAATAATAGACGTACGATACGACGGTTGTTGCAATCATCACTGCCGCTAGCACGTAATGCGCCGGCTCGGTAGCGAACGCCCCTAAAAAGATGTGCGCTTTTCCGATAAATCCCGCTGTCCCTGGAATGCCGGCAAGCGATAGTAAGAACACGCCCATCATGATCGCTAACAGTGGATTGCGGCGATAAAGCCCTGCAAATTGGCTGATGTCTTCGGAGCCACTTTGGTCGGTGACCGTCTGCAAGATCGCAAACGCCCCTAAATTCATGAACAAATACGCTGCTAAATAAAACCACATCGAATCAACCATCACAAACGACAACGATGCAAAACCAACTAACAAATAGCCGGCATGGGCAATGCTTGAGTAGGCGAATAGTCGTTTTACGTTCCGCTGTTTTAGCGCCACCGTATTTCCAATAACCATCGTAGCACCCGCTAAAAAGGCGATATAGTCTTGCATCGATAACAGCATCGATGACGGTTCGTCTCCTTGCGATAACGCCGCTGCAAAAATCGAAATAAACAAACGAAGCACGATGACAAAGCCTGCCGTTTTCGATACAACGCTTAAAAAAGCGGTCACCGGCGTCGGTGCGCCTTGGTAGACGTCTGGTGCCCACATATGGAACGGTGCGGACGCTAATTTAAACGACAAGCCGACAAGCATAAGCAAAAACGCCAATGCCAACACATATTGATGCCCGCTATCTTGCAATGTGCTTAGCTGCATCGCAATTTTTTTCAAATTCGTCGAGCCGGTCAAGCCAAACACATAGCTCATTCCAAATAGCGTAATCGCCGTCGAAATCCCACCGCTAATGACATATTTCATTGCCGATTCGTTCGACAGCGAATTTGTTTTCCGCAAACCAGCTAAAATGTAAGAAGAAATCGACAACAACTCCAAGCCGACAAACAGCGTAATTAAATCACCGCTTGATGTCATCACCATCGCCCCAAGAAGCGCGGTCAAAAATAAGTAGTAAAACTCGCCTTCGTATTTCATGCCTTCTTTCGGACAATAGTCAAGCGAAAGCAACAATACAAGTGCGGCTCCTCCCAATAGTAACAGCTTAAACGCTTTTCCGAACGCATCAAGCCGGAACGTATCATGTAAAATCGATGTCGTATCGACCGATAACAGCCCAACAAGCGAAACAATCGCGACAATGACCCCAGCGACGGCAAACCATCCAAGCGGACGACGGCTTTGGCGATTTGGCATGAACAGGTCGATGAGCGAGAGCGCAGTCGCAACGCCGAGAATGATAAATTCGGGCGCCATCACTCCCCATTTATAATGCAATAACGTTTCCCATGTCATGCGCTTACCCTCCTAACCCGTTCATCATCATTTGAATCGTCGCAGCGAGCGGTTCCGCAAGCATTTGCGGATAGACGCCAATGAAAACGATGCAGCCGATTAAAACGAGAACCGGAACTAATTCTACTGCACTTATATCTGCTACTTCCGCCACCCCGCGCGCTGTAGCACCGTACGTCATATTCAATACCGCCCGCAATAAATACACCGCCGTCATAATAATACCGAGCGTCCCGACCGCCGCAAGTGCCGGATTTGTTTTAAACAAACCTAAAAAAGCCGTGAATTCGCTAATAAACCCAGACATGCCTGGCAAACCTAACGACGCCATCGCTCCTGCCAATAGAAATCCTGAAACAAGCGGCATCGCTTTCGAAAGCCCACCTAAGCGGTTAAGCATCGTGGTCTGCACGCGCTCATACATAATGCTAACAAGCAAGAACAATAGCGCAGAAATTAACCCGTGCGAAACAACTTGGAAAATCGCTCCTTGAATGCCTGCTTCATTTAACGCCCCAAGACCAATCAACACAATTCCCATATGGGAAATACTTGAATACGCCAAGACCATTTTAAAATCCTCTTGGACGAACGCAAGAAACGCTCCGTACAATAAGTTAATGACCCCTAAAATGGCGATGAACGTCGCAAAGCGTTCAAACTGCTCTGGGAATAAGCCCATGCCAAACCGAATTAAACCGAACGCCCCGATTTTCAATAGCACACCCGAATGCAACATAACAATTGATGGCGGCGCCTGCACGTGCACGCGCAACATCCAGCTATGAAGCGGCACAATCGGTAGCTTCACCCCGAACGCAATAAGCAAGGCGATAAATAAGCCGTACCGTAAATCATTCGAGAGTGGCGCAAGCATTTGCGAAGCTCCTTCGCCGCCGCGCAACATGTCTTGCAATGCCGCAATATTGGACGTGCCAGTACGAGCAAATAAGATTAAAATGACAAGCAATAAAATCGCTGACCCGATTCCGTTATACAACAAGTAGCTGTATGCCGCTTTTTCTTTTTCGAAATAGCCCCATTTTCCGATTAGGAAAAACATCGGAACGAGCGTAATTTCGAAGAAAAGGAAGAACAAGAAGAGATTTCCGGCCACAAATACGCCAAGCATCCCGATCTCCAGCAGCAAAAACAGCATGAAATACCCTTTCCATTCTTTTTTAATATGAATGGAAGCAATCGCAGCGAGCGTCGCCAACAATGCCGTAAGAACAATCATGACAAGGGCAAAGCCGTCGACTGTCAATTCGTATGGAATTGCGTAGGCAGATTTCGGTAAAAACGAATAGTTTCCAAACTGAAGCCACGCATGTTTTTCCGACAGCCGGCTAAGGTCATAGCCTCGCAAATATTGACTAAACGCAAACAGCGCTAACAGAAGCGACGGAAGCGTCGCCAAAAAGCCAAGTAATTTAATCGTCTGCTCTTGTGTTTTTGGCACAAATGCTAACAATCCGATACCGAGCAGCGGGGAGAAAACGAGCAACGAAAGAAAATACGTGTCATGCATTATAAATACCCCCCTGTGAACGCAAGAATGACGACAAGAATCGTCAGACCGATAACGGTCACCGCACCGTACATTTGGACTTGGCCGTTTTGTAGTCTAGATCCGATCGTTCCCATCGCTTTCACAAACGCTGCTAGCAAGTTGGCCAAGCCTTCAACGAGAAAGCGGTCGATATATTGCAAAAATAAGCTGAACACTTTCGTCGCATAGCCGACTGTAATCGTATAAAGTTCATCCACGTAATATTTATTCCATAGCACTTGGTACATCATTGGCATTCTTGCGCTAAGCCAATCGCGAGCAAGCGACTTTTTCCCGTACATCAGCCACGCCAAGAAAATACCCGCAAGCGATATCGCAGTCGCTACAACCATAATCCACGCTGGTGCATCTTCATGTCCAGACTCCCCAGTAAGGAAATCGCCTAAAAACGTCCCGAACCATGGCGTGTTGATATACCCTGCGACAACGGCTAACACACCAAGCACGATCATCGGTACGGTCATCACTGCTGGCGACTCATGCACCTCATGCGCTTCCCCGCGCACGTTTCCGCCAAAGACGAGGAAAAAGAGACGGAACATATAAAATGCCGTGAAAAACGCGGCAATAACCGCAAGCCAGAACAATACCGGATGCCCGTGCTGCCAAACGGCAACTAAAATTTCGTCTTTACTGAAAAAGCCCGATAAAAGCGGAACGCCGCTAATCGCTAACGTACCGATGAGAAATAGCGGCGCGGTCAACGGCATTTTGCGCCAAAGTCCGCCCATTTTCTCAATATCTTGTGTATGGACAGCATGAATGACACTTCCGGCTGCTAAAAAGAGAAGTGCTTTAAAAAAGGCGTGCGTCGTTAAGTGGAAAATTCCTGCGACATACCCACCAGCTCCAAGGGCAAGCATCATATAGCCGAGCTGGCTGACGGTAGAGTACGCCAACACCCGTTTAATATCTGTCTGCACTAAGCCAATCGACGCCGCAAAAACCGCCGTAAACCCGCCGATAACCGCAACGGTCAACATCGCCGTTTCGCTCGCTTCGTATAGCGGAAAAAGCGATGCGACTAAATATACCCCTGCCGCCACCATCGTCGCCGCGTGGATAAGCGCCGATACGGGCGTCGGGCCTTCCATCGCGTCTGGAAGCCACGTATGAAGCGGGAATTGCCCGGATTTGCCGACCGCTCCGACGAAAATAAGAATCGCCGAAATCGTAACAAGCGTACCCGATATTTTCCCAGCATGAAGCGCGGCAAAAATGTCGCTATATTGGAAGCTTTTCGTTTGCCAAAACAACAAACTCATGCCAATTAATAACCCAACATCGCCGATGCGCGTCATAATAAACGCTTTTTTTGCAGCAGCTTTCGCTTCTTCCTTATAAAAGTAAAATCCGATCAAAAGGAAAGAACCAAGCCCGACTAGTTCCCAGAAAATGTACGTTTGCAATAAGTTGGCGGAGAGAACAAGACCGAGCATCGCAAACGTAAACAATCCTAAATAGGCGTAAAACACTGGGAACCGCTCATCCCCGTGCATATACCCTTTCGAGTACATATGTACAAGAAAGCTGACGAGCGAAACGACGACAAGCATAAGCGCGTTTAACGGAGTGACGGCAAAGCCAGCCGTTATGTCCATCTTGCCGATTGTAAACCAAACGTGCTTCGCTTCGTACGTCGGTTCATGGAAGCGCGCAAACAGCACTGCGACTGCGACGAGGAACGAAAGGAACGTCGCCGCCATGCCAACATAGGCGCTTGCTTCTTTCAGCCGTTTTCCGACGACAAGCAACAGCAAAAAGGAAAGAAGCGGAAAAAGCGGTATAATCCAAGCATTTTCCATCATGAATATCACTATCCCCTTTTTGTCAAAGGGCCATTCGCCCTCTGTCATTTTCAACCTTTGAATTGTCCAATTAGTGCTTCAACGAATCGATGTCGTCGATGTCCACTGTTTTTTTATTGCGATATAGCGCCATTAAAATCGCCAGCCCCACGGCCGCTTCCGCCGCAGCAACCGTAATCGTAAAAAGCGAGAAAATTTGCCCTGTAATACTTGGATGGACACCGTATTTACTGAAGGCGACGAGGTTAATATTAACGGCATTGAGCATTAATTCAATGCAGATGAGCACAATGACCGTGTTTCGTTTCGTCAATGCCCCGTACAATCCGATACAAAATAGCATTAACGCTAATACAAGGTAAGCTGACATTGGAACGGTACTCATCATCTCTCCCCCTCGTCTTCTTTTTTCGCTAGCACAATTGCTCCGACGAGTGCTACAAGTAAAAGAACCGATGTAATTTCAAATGGAATAAGATAGTTCGAATAAAGCGCAACCCCGATTTGTTCCGTGTTTTTTTCATGGAGATGCATCGCTTGTTCACCGAAGTCTAAACGATAAATACCAAGATACACCGAGGCACCAAACGCCAATACTGCCAACGCAGTGAGCGACTTCCGCACAAATCCGCCTGTTGTCGATCTTCCATCTTCTTTCGGGCGGGTTAACATAATGCCAAATAGCATAATAATCGTAATCGCGCCTGAATAAATTAACACTTGCACCGCAGCGACAAACTCTGCCGACAATAGCACATACACCCCGGCGATGCTGACAAACGTAAACACGAGCGACACGAACATATGCATGACTTTCGTCGTGTTCAACATAAGGACACCGCCGGCAATCGCAACTAATGCGAGCCCTAAAAACGCGACATATTCTCCGCTCACGGTTTATTCCCCTTTCGCACATTCGTATCATTTTCGTCCAGCCATTCTAAGTTTTTAAATAGGGCATCGCGGCTATATTCCGCCAACTCGAAGTTGTTCGTCATGACGATTGCTTCGGTCGGACATACTTCCGTACAAAGATCGCACAAAATGCAAATTTCGAAATTGATGTCGTACGTGTCAATGATTTTCCCTTTTTTCGTCGGATCGGGATGTTTTTTGCCGGTCAGCTGAATACAGTTTGTCGGGCAAATCGTCGCACATTGGTTACAGACGATGCATTTTTCCGGATAAAATTTTTGAATTCCGCGAAACCGGTCCGGAAGCGCGAGCGGCTCGTTCGGATAGTCGTAGGTGACTTTTTGTTTCGTTAAGTTTTTGAGGGTGTACTTTAACCCTTTCGCTAAGCCGAGCACGATATTCCCCCCTTTTTAAAAGAATACGCTTTTAATAAGTGCTGTAAGAAAAATATTGACCAATGCGACTGGAAGCAATACCTTCCATCCGAATTCCATTAACTGATCGGCACGCAACCGTGGGAACGTCGAACGGAACCAAATGAGCACGAAGACAACAAGGCTAAATTTTAACGAGAACCAAACGGCTCCTGGAATAAAGCCAAGGAACGTGACCGGCTGCCAGCCGCCTAAAAAGAGAACGGTCGTGAGCGTCGCCATCGCAAAGAAATAGACGTATTCCGCAAGCATAAAAAACGCCCAGCGAAAGCCGGAATATTCGACATGAAAGCCAGCGACAAGTTCCGACTCTGCTTCCGGAAGGTCAAACGGCGTCCGGTTTAACTCTGCAACCGCTGCGACTAAAAAGACAAGAAAGCCAATGGGCTGCACGAAAATGTACCATACGTGTTTTTGCGCTTCGACGATGTCGTTTAAATTTAAACTTCCGGTTAATAGAATAACGCCGAGCACGGACATAACGAGCGGAATTTCGTACGAAATCATTTGCGCTGCCGCCCGCATGCCGCCAAGAAGTGCGTATTTGTTGTTGGACGCCCATGCACCCGTCACCACTCCAACCGTTGTCAACCCAGATACAGCGATATAATAAAGCAACCCAACGCCAATATCGGCAAACTGCAATGCATCTGTAAACGGCAGCGTCGCCAACACCATAAACGCCGGCGCGAACGCAATGACTGGTGCGATAATAAATAACGGTTTATCGGCCGCTTTCGGAATCGTATCTTCCTTTAATAAAAGCTTTAAGACGTCTGCGACCGTCTGCAACAGCCCCCACCGTCCGCCGACTTGGTTCGGACCGATCCGCCCTTGCATAAAGCCCATCACTTTCCGTTCTGCCAAAATGCCGTACGTCACAAACCCTAACACAACAAGCAACAACAGCGTCCCAAGGCCAAAAAAGATCGCCACATTCGTCCAACTCGGCGCCGAGTGCAACAATTGTTCCATCAACCATCTACCTCCCCGAGCACAATATCAATCGCCCCAAGAATCGCAATTAAGTTCGCAATATTTTCACCTTGTAATAATTTCGGGAGTATTTGCAAGTTATAAAACGATGGCCGACGGAACTTCAAGCGGTACGGCTCTTTTTTTCCGTCGCTCGCAATATAGCAACCTATTTCGCCACGCGGCGATTCGATGCGGACGAACGCCTCCCCTGGTGGCGCTTTAATAATGCGTGGCACTTTCGCCATAATTTCTCCATCTTTCGGAAACTGCTCACATGCTTGCTCAATAATTTTGAGCGATTCTTCCATTTCCGCCAAGCGGCATTCATAGCGAGCAAAGCAGTCGCCTTCTTCGCGCACTGGAACATCAAAATCAAACCGATCGTAAATCGAGTACGGTTCGTTTTTGCGAAGGTCCCATTTCACGCCGGTGCAGCGCAAATTGACGCCGCTTAACGAATAGTTAAGCGCTTCTTCTTTCGTATATTTGCCGACACCAATAACGCGATGGCGAAAAATTTCGTTTCCAGTTACGAGCTCATGGTATCCCGCCAGCTGTTTGCGCATATATGGCACAAACTCTTTTACTTTCTCAATCCAGCCGTCCGGCGCATCCCATTTCACGCCACCAACGCGCATGTAGTTAAACGTCAAGCGCGCTCCTGATAACTCGTTTAGCAAGTTGATAATCATCTCCCGCTCGCGGAACGCATATAAAAACGGGCTAATGGCACCGATGTCTAATAAATACGTTCCCCACCAAACGAGGTGGCTCGCAATCCGACCGAGTTCCATCGCCAAAACACGCAAATATTCTGCCCGCTCCGGCACTTCAATGCCCATCATCGTTTCGACGGCGTGGCAAATGACGTAGTTGTTCGTCATCGCTGACAAATAGTCCATTCGGTCAGTATAAGGAATGATTTGTGTATATTGTAAATTTTCCGCAATTTTTTCCGTTCCTCGATGAAGATACCCGATGACCGGTGTAGCTTCTTTAATAATTTCTCCATCGATTTTTAACACGAGGCGAAAGACGCCGTGCGTGCTCGGATGTTGTGGTCCTACGTTCAACAGCATTTCTTCCGTCCGAAGCATCAGCTACACCTCCATATCATACGGCACGTAGTCTTTACGGAGCGGGTGGCCGACCCATTGTTCTCCTAAAAAAATGCGAATTAAGTTTGGATGCCCGTTAAAGCGAATGCCTAATAAATCGTACGCTTCGCACTCCGGCCAGTTCGCTCCTTGCCAAAGCGGAACGAGCGAATCGATTTCCGGCTCGTTTCGGTCGATTTTCACTTTTAAAGCGACTGCCTGATTGTTTTTATAAGAGTATAAATGAACGTATACTTCCATATGTGTTTGGAAATCTGTTCCATGGAGTTCCGATAAATAATCAAAACCGAGCTGCTCGTTATATTTTAAAAATTGGGCGACTTTAAAGTATGTATCTTTTTTCGCCACCAGTGTTGGTACATCTTTGGATAGACGGTTAATATACGCATCTTCCAATACTTCTTCGCCGAGATGTTCTTTAATGACTTTGACGTATTTATCAAGAAGTGGCTGGTTTGGCGACGGGGCTTCCGACTGTTTCGGCGCTTCTGCTTCGCCAGCTGCTTTTGCTTTTGCTGCAGCCGCGGCTTTTGCTTTTGCGGCGGCAATTGCCTTTGCTTTCGCAGCCGCAACGTCCTCCTCGCCACCTTCTCCTTGCGCTGATGCCTTTTGTTTTGCTAGTGCTGCGGCTTTTGCTTTCGCGGCCGCAATCGCTTTTTGCTTCGCCAGTGCAATGTCGTCGCTAGCGTTTTCTTCTCCTTCTGCTTGTCCGGCAGCTTTTTGTTTCGCTAGCGCCGCCGCTTTTGCTTTCGCCGCTGCTGCCGCTTTTTTCTTTGCCAATTCTACGTCGTCCGACTCACTTTCTTCAGCGCCTGGTTGCTCCGCTGCTTTTTGTTTCGCTAGCGCTGCCGCTTTTGCTTTCGCCGCTGCTGCCGCTTTTTTCTTTGCTAATTCTACGTCGTCCGACTCACTTTCTTCAGCGCCTGGTTGCTCCGCTGCTTTTTGTTTCGCTAGCGCTGCCGCTTTTGCTTTCGCTGCTGCCGCCGCTTTTTTCTTTGCTAATTCTACGTCGTCCGACTCACTTTCTTCAGCGCCTGCTTCTTCCGCTGCTTTTTGCTTCGCTAGCGCCGCCGCTTTTGCTTTCGCTGCTGCTGCCGCTTTTTTCTTCGCTAATTCCACGTCGTCCGTTGCGTCCGCTTTTGCTTCGAGCGTCTGTTCAGTTTCGCCGCCCGCTTGTTTCGCAGCTAGCCGTTCGCGCGCTAACTGTTTCGCCCGTTCAGCCGCTTCTTTTTTCCGTTGCTGTATATCTTTTTCCTCACTCATCGACTACAGCACCTTCTTTCCTGTCTTCGCTTCATAACGGATCTTTTCTTTTAATTTATTAATTCCATAAATTAATGCCGCTGGGTTTGGTGGACAGCCTGGGATGTAGACGTCAACGGGTACAATTTGGTCAACCCCTTTGACAACGCAGTACGAATGGACGTACGGTCCACCTGCCGTCGCACATGAACCCATCGCAATAACCCATTTCGGCTCCGGCATTTGATCATACAACCGGCGAACGATTGGCGCCATTTTTTTCGTTACTGTCCCCGAAACAATCATCACGTCCGATTGGCGCGGAGACGTCCGGAAAAATGAACCGAATCGGTCTAAATCATAATGGGACGAGCCGACGCCCATCATTTCAATCGCACAGCAAGCAAGCCCGAACGTTAGTGGCCATAGCGAATTGCTTCTCGCCCAAGCCTTCAATTGTTCGAGCGTCGTTAAAAAGACGTTGCGCCGCAACTCTTCCATCTCTTCTTCCGGTATATTTAACAATTTCACATCCATTTTAACACCTTCTTCTTCCAAGCATACACAAGCCCAATGACAAGCATTGCCACAAAAATTAACATTTCAATAAGGGCAAACAGGCCGAGATGGTTATACGCCACCGCCCACGGATATAAAAAGACCGTTTCGACATCAAAAATGACAAACAAAAGCGCAAACATATAATAGCGTACGTTAAATTGCACGCGCGAATCATGAAACGGCTCAATTCCGCTTTCATACGTCGTTTCTTTTGCTGCTGTCGGCACATGCGGCCGAAGGAAGCGACCTGCTGTCAACGCCACAACCGGAAGCAAAATTCCTAAACATAAAAAGACAAAAACAATTAAATAGTTATTTAAGTACACATTAAGCAACGTCATGCCCGCCCCCTTTGTTCGTTCGTATCCATAAATTGTGAAAAATATCAAACAATTTTGCCTTGTAACCGATATCATTATAACATTTATATCCAGAGGTGTCGACAGAACGACGAATTTTACTTGTAATAAATATCGTTACAGTGTTAATCTATTCGATTCAGCATAAAAAAAAGACAGGGAAACATTCCCCTGCCTTTTTATCGTTTTCCGGCAATATCTAACCGGTTAATGGCACGTCGTAGCGCAAGTTCTGCTCGTTTGAAATCGATATTGTCCTGCTTTGCTTGCAAGCGTCGTTCCGCACGCTCTTTCGCTGCTTTCGCACGAGCGACGTCGATATCTTCTGCTCGTTCGGCCGCCTGCGCCAATACAGTTACTTTATCCGGACGGACTTCTAAAAAGCCGCCGCTGATAGCGATAAATTCCGTTTTTCCGTCTTTTTTCAGGCGCACTGATCCGATTTCGAGCGGAGCGACAAGCGGAATGTGCCCTGGCAAAATCCCGAGCTCCCCGCTTTTCGCTTTTGTGCTGACCATTTCGACGTCCGCTTCATAAACCGGGCCATCAGGAGTAACGACACTGACTTTAATCGTCTTCATACTAAAATCCTCCTATGTCCCTTGTTTAAACTTCTACGCCCATTTTTCTCGCTTTTTCCACAACTTCTTCAATGCGGCCCACTAAACGGAAAGCATCTTCTGGAAGATGGTCATATTTTCCTTCTAAAATTTCTTTAAAGCCGCGGACGGTTTCTTTTACTGGTACGTAAGAACCTGGTTGACCAGTGAACTGCTCCGCAACGTGGAAGTTTTGCGATAAGAAGAATTGGATACGGCGAGCACGGTGAACGACAAGTTTGTCTTCCTCAGAAAGCTCGTCCATCCCAAGAATTGCGATAATGTCTTGCAATTCTTTATAGCGTTGCAACGTTTGTTGCACTTTGCGCGCTACTTGGTAATGCTCTTCCCCAACGATTTCTGGGGAAAGCGCACGAGATGTCGATGCAAGCGGGTCAACCGCTGGATAAATCCCCATCTCTGATAATTTACGCTCTAAGTTTGTTGTTGCATCTAAGTGTGCGAACGTTGTCGCTGGTGCTGGGTCTGTATAGTCGTCCGCTGGTACGTAAATCGCTTGAATCGACGTAACCGAACCGACGGCTGTCGACGTAATCCGCTCTTGCAATTGACCCATTTCTGTCGCAAGCGTTGGCTGATAACCTACGGCAGACGGCATGCGTCCTAATAACGCCGAAACTTCCGAACCTGCTTGCGTGAAGCGGAAGATGTTGTCGATGAAGAACAATACGTCTTGTCCTTGTTCATCACGGAAGTATTCTGCCATCGTCAACCCTGTCAACGCAACGCGCATCCGCGCTCCAGGTGGCTCGTTCATCTGACCGAATACCATCGCTGTTTTATTGATAACGCCAGAGTCTTTCATTTCATGGTACAAGTCGTTTCCTTCACGCGTACGTTCTCCAACGCCCGCGAATACGGAAATACCGCCGTGCTCTTGCGCGATGTTGTTAATCAACTCTTGGATTAAAACCGTTTTTCCTACCCCTGCACCGCCAAACAAACCGATTTTTCCACCTTTAATGTATGGCGCAAGAAGGTCGACAACTTTAATCCCTGTTTCTAAAATTTCAACTTGTGTCGAAAGCTGTTCAAATTTTGGCGCTGGACGGTGAATTGAGTCGCGGCGCGCCTCCGCTGGAATTTCTTCGCCTAAATCAATTGGCTCCCCTAATACGTTAAATACGCGACCAAGCGTCACGTCCCCTACTGGAACAGAAATTGGCGCTCCTGTGTCGATCACTTCCATGCCGCGAATAAGACCGTCCGTTGATGCCATCGCGATCGTACGAACAGTGTCATCCCCAAGGTGAAGGGCCACTTCTAATGTTAAGTCTACGTCGACTTCGTTTTCGTTACGCGCTTTATGTTGGATTTTAAGGGCGTTGTAAATCGCAGGAAGATGTCCGCTTTCGAACTTCACGTCTACAACTGGACCCATAACTTGAAGAACGCGTCCTTTTGTCATCGTTTTCCCTCCTAACTAACTGCTTAACCTATTGCAAGGCATTCGCTCCTGCCACAATCTCCGTAATTTCTTGCGTAATTGCTGCCTGACGGGCACGATTGTAAGAAAGCGTAAGCGTGCGAATGAGCTCTTTGGCATTGTCGGTCGCGTTTTTCATCGCGGTCATCCGCGCCGCGTGCTCACTTGCTTTCGCATCTAATAATGCGCCGTAAATTAGGCTTTCTGCGTATTGCGGCAACAACACTTCTAAAATTTCTTCTTGCGACGGCTCAAACTCGTATGATGTCCGTTTTGTTTTTGCTGCCAAATCTGTAAGCGGCAATAACTTCCGTTCTGTCACGTCTTGCTGGATAGCGCTGACGAAATGGTTGTAGTACATGTACAGTTCATCAAACGTTCCGTCGGCAAACATGCTCACCGTTTGGTTGGCAATCGCTTTAATATCAGCGAATGATGGTTGGTCTGGCAACCCCGTAATGTGCAATGCCACCGGGATGTTCCGCTTGTTGAAAAAGCTTAAGCCGATGCGACCAATCGCGATGATCGCATATTCATCGGTCGATTTGTGGCGCTCGCGAATCGTTTGATAAACAGTGCGTAAGACGTTGCTGTTATAAGCACCAGCGAGCCCGCGGTCCGATGTAATGACTAAATAGCCTGTCTTTTTCACTGGGCGTTTCACAAGCATCGGATGGTTGCTTGAGCTACCTAAAGCGATGTTTGCGACCACTTCTTGAATTTTCTCCATATATGGAACAAACGATTTCGCGTTCGTTTCCGCCCGATGCAATTTCGAAGCGGAAACCATCTCCATCGCTTTTGTAATTTGGCTCGTTTTTTTCGTCGAGTTAATTCGTGTCTTAATATCGCGTAATGATGCCAAAGGTTTTCACCACCTTTTTTTGCGCTCTAGTGATGGGCAAGGAACAGAAGCGGGCTTCTGTTCCTTCTTTTATTCAGAAACGACAAACGTTTTCTTGAAGTCTTCGATCGCTTGATTGAACTCTTCTTCGCTTGGAAGATCTTTCGTTGTGCGAATATGTTCAAGAATGTGCTGACCATTTTGGTCAAGCCATGCGAAAAATTCTTTTTCAAAGCGACGGATGTCTTCAACTGGAATGTCGTCTAGGAATCCGCGCGTTAACGCGTAAATAATGGCTACTTGTTTTTCGACTGGTAGCGGCTCGTGCAAGCCTTGTTTCAATACTTCAACGGTGCGCGCACCGCGAGCAAGTTTTGCTTGGGTTGCTTTGTCAAGGTCGGAACCAAATTGCGCGAACGCTTCAAGTTCACGGTATGCTGCTAAGTCAAGACGAAGCGTACCGGATACTTTTTTCATCGCTTTAATTTGCGCCGCACCACCGACGCGTGATACCGAAAGACCTGCGTTAATCGCTGGACGTACGCCCGCGAAGAATAAGTCGGATTGCAAGAAAATTTGTCCATCTGTAATCGAGATAACGTTCGTTGGAATGTAAGCAGAGATGTCACCTGCTTGCGTTTCAACGAATGGTAACGCCGTTAATGAACCTGCACCTTTTGCGTCGCTTAATTTTGCCGCACGCTCTAAAAGACGAGAGTGTAGGTAGAAGACGTCCCCTGGATATGCTTCACGACCTGGCGGACGACGTAATAGAAGCGAAAGTTCGCGGTAAGCAGCCGCTTGTTTCGATAAATCGTCGTATACGACAAGCACGTGTTTTCCGTTATACATGAAATATTCGCCCATCGTTACGCCCGCATATGGCGCTAAGAATAATAGTGGCGCTGGTTGGGAAGCAGAAGCTGTGACGACGATTGTGTAGTCAAGCGCACCATGTTTGCGCAACGTTTCCACCACGTTACGAACCGTTGATTCTTTTTGCCCGATCGCCACGTAAATACAAATCATATTTTGATCTTTTTGGTTTAAGATCGTGTCAATCGCGACCGAGGTTTTCCCTGTTTGGCGGTCACCGATGATTAACTCACGCTGCCCACGACCGATTGGTACAAGAGCGTCAATCGCTTTAATCCCTGTTTGCAATGGCTCGTGTACCGATTTACGATCCATAACTCCTGGTGCTGGGCTTTCAATCGGACGAGTTTCTGTTGTTTCAATTGGGCCAAGTCCATCTACAGGCTGACCTAACGGGTTAACGACGCGACCAATTAATGCTTCGCCAACAGGAACTTCCATGATACGTCCTGTACGGCGCACTTCGTCACCTTCTTTAATATCTGTGTATGGACCTAAAATAACGATACCGACGTTGTTTTCTTCTAAGTTTAGCGCCATTCCCATGACACCGTTTGCAAATTCCACGAGCTCCCCTGACATGACGTTATCAAGGCCATGAGCGCGCGCGATACCGTCACCGACTTGGATTACTGTACCTACATCGCTCACTTTAATTTCGGACTGATAGTTTTCAATTTGTTTTTTTATCAGCGCGCTAATTTCTTCAGCTCTGATGCTCATGTATTTCACCCCTATCTATAAATCTTCAGCCAATAAGTTGACGTTTGAGTCGTTCTAGTTTGCCGCTGACGCTACCGTCGTAAATGCGGTTGCCAATGCGCAGTTTCACGCCGCCGATTAGCGAGGAATCGACAATGTTTTCGATATGAAGCGTTGCTTTTCCAACTTTTTTCGCAAACACATCCACAAGTGCTCGTTTTTCAGCTTCGCTTAATGGACGAGCCGAATAAACGATCGCCTCCGCCACGCCGCGAGCTTCATTCGCTAACGCAACAAATTCGTCTGCAAGCGATCCCACAATGTCGATGCGATGGCGGTCAAGCAATAAAAGCAACGTATTTTGCACTGGAACAGACAATGCTGCAAACGTTTCTTTGATTAACGCTTTTTTCTTGTCAAGCGATAGCTTCGGATGGGTTAACACAGCGAGAAAGTCTGGTTGAGCCGCAAACACTTGCTTGACAATGCGAATTTCTGCTTCGAATCGATCAAGGAGCTGCTGTTGTTGAGCGATTTGAAAAAGAGCCAATGCATACCGTTTCGCTACGACTTCTTTGTTCATCGCCCTTCTCCTACCTCTTGAATGTACTCGTTAATCAGCTTCGCTTGATCTTGTTCTGTCAATTCTTTTTCAATCACTTTCGATGCAATAAGTACGGATAAAGAAGCCACCTGCTCACGCAAAGCAGCGACTGCTTGCTCTTTTTCGCGCTCGATTTCTTTTTTCGCTGTTTCTTTTAAGCGTTCCGCTTCCGCGCGGGCAGCCGCAACGATTTGTTCTTTTTGCTCTTCGCCAAGCTTGCGAGCATTTTCCATTAGCGCTTGCGCTTCTTGGCGCGCCTGTTTTAACAATGCTCGTTGTTCTTCTGCAAGCTTTTTCGCTTCTTGATGATGTTTTTCTGCCTGTTCAATTTCATTAGCAATATGCTCTTCGCGTTGTTTCATAATGCCCATTAATGGACCAAACGCATATTTTCGGAGCAATGCTAATAAGATGACAAACATAAGCAATTGGAAAATGATATCGCCGCTATTAATGCCCGTATGATGCTCGGCAGCGCCTAATAAAAACGTATTCATGCTTATTAACACCGCTTTTCACTCCCTTCAGCCGCTGTGTAATTATGTGCATAAAGGAATGGCGAAGGTGATCGTCTGCACGAACTTCGCCATTATCCATCGAGTATTTCATTATCGGTTCATAACGATGAATGAGATAACGACGCCGATGATTGGCAACGCTTCGACTAACGCTACCCCGATAAACATGGTTGTTTGTAGCACAGGACGCAATTCTGGTTGACGTGCAATCCCTTCTACTGTACGACCGACGATTAAACCGTTACCAATACCAGCACCAAGTGCTGCTAAACCTACTGCAATGGCAGCTGCAATTAAATTCATTGTAAAAATCCTCCTTTGTGATTCATTCCATATTTTTTATAGTGTTTAATGGTCTTGGCTGACTTTATGTGCCATGTAAACCATTGTTAACATTGTGAAAATAAATGCTTGGATACAGCCGACGAAAATACTGAATGCTTGCCAAACCATCATCGGAATGGCTGCGCCGACTGCGCCGAACACTCCGCTTGTCCCTAGTCCAGCTAATAAGCCTAACAAAATTTCACCGGCAAAAATGTTCCCGTAAAGACGCAAACCTAACGTCAGCGTATTGGCAAACTCCTCGACGAGCTTAAGCGGGAACAAAAATGCCATTGGCTTAAAGTAATCAAGGCTGTACTCCTTAACCCCTTTAAGCTTAATACCGTAGTAATGCGTCAGACCGACAATCATGACGGCAAGCGTCAACGTAATCGTCGGATCGGCTGTTGGCGATTTCCACCAAAGGGTATCCCCGACGCGAACAGAAAATGGAAGACCGAGCATGTTGGCGACGAAAATGTACATAATCAGCGTCGCACCAAGCGTTAGAAAGCGACCGCCGGTATGCCAGTCCATCGTGCTGTTGATGATTCCTTTGACGAAATCAAGCACCCATTCTAAGAAGTTTTGCATTCCTGTCGGGCGGAGTTGTAACGATCGTGTCGCAGCGATGGCGATAAGGAAGACGATTACGCTCGTGACCGTAATCATTAAAACGTTGGACATATTAAACGTGAGTCCAAGAAATTCATAAATCGGAGCTTTATGTTCCAACCGTTCTCACCTCTCTTTCATGAAGGGTGTTTTCTGTGCAAAAGAAAATCTATTATAATGACAGCATAGGATGTCATTAATCCTATCACAACTGGGATGATGGAGAAATATTGCGGATATTCAACCGCGATTGCCGCTGCTAGTACAGCCGCTGCTAACCGGGTAAACGTTCCGAGGGAACGAACTTTTTTTCCTTGAGCGACCGCTCGTCCGAATTTTGCGACCTTTCGAACCAGATTCCATAACAAAAACAAACTTATCGCTGTTCCGAGAATAAGGCTGGCAAAAACAGTTTTATAGTTCGTAAATCCCCAGCCTAGCGTATAGAGCGACAACAAATAAAAGAGGTATTTCTGTTGCCTTTGCACCATTTGCTGCATGCTGTTACTCCCCCGGGAAATATTGGCGGATTAAACGTAACATGGCATACACGCCCGCCGCAAGTCCGATCAACAGACCGATAATGAGAAAGAGCGGATCGGTGCCAAATTTTTCATCCATCCATTTCCCACTGAAAATTCCGATTAAGATCGAGCCGACCAATTGCGAAACGATCGCGGACATTAAGCCGATCGCTTGAAAAGGATGGCGCTGTTTCGACATACATATCCATCCTCGCTCTTTTTACTTTTTTCCTCATGAAAACCTTATCATTATATCCCCTGTAAGCATACAATAGGCACCCGTCAATGTCAACGAATTTAGGAAATAAAATAAAACAAATTATTAAGAATTTGTGACATTTGTTCATTTCTTTTTCATGTAATTGTTGTATAATATAATATTTGCTTTTTGGCGTTTTTCATACAAAAGCGCCAAACATCCTAAAAAAGATGCTTGGCGCTTGCATCACTTTATTATTTCGTCCCAAATAAACGGTCACCTGCATCGCCAAGCCCTGGAACGATGTAGCCGTGGTCGTTTAATTTTTCGTCGAGCGCTGCGATATAAATATCAACATCTGGATGCGCTTGTTTCACCGCTTCTACTCCTTCTGGGGCGGCAATTAAGCACATAAATTTAATGTTTTTCGCGCCGCGCTTTTTCAAAGAAGAAATCGCTTCAACGGCTGAACCGCCGGTCGCTAACATCGGATCGACGACAATGAAGTCACGTTCTTCCACGTCCGTCGGCAATTTGACGTAATACTCGACCGGCTTTAACGTTTCTGGGTCGCGGTATAGCCCAATATGACCGACTTTTGCCGCTGGGATGAGTTTTAAAATGCCGTCGACCATGCCGATGCCGGCACGTAAAATCGGGATAATGCCAAGTTTTTTTCCAGCGATTACTTTCGATTTTGCTTTGCTGACGGGTGTTTCAATTTCTACTTCCTCTAGCGGAAGGTCGCGCGTAATTTCAAACGCCATCAATGTCGCCACTTCTTCGACAAGCTCGCGAAACTCTTTCGTCCCTGTTTGCTTGTCACGAATGTATGTAAGCTTATGTTGAATCAACGGATGATCGAATACGTATACTTTACCCATCGTTTTCTCTCCCTTTTTTCACATGGTGCGTTTCTTTCCATTTTACCGAAAAAGTAATCTATGTTCAATGACAGTGGCGATTTTATCCAAAAACTGCCTCGTATCAAATGATACGAGGCAAGCACTTAGGCGTAAAGCGGGAATTTTTCTGTGAGCATAGCGACACGGCGGCGCGCTTCTTCTAGCTTTTCTTCGTCGTCATGATGCTTTAGCGCAAGCGCGATGATGCTCGCGATTTCTTCCATTTCTGCTAAACCGAATCCACGGCTCGTCACAGCGGCAGTACCGATGCGGATACCGCTTGTCACAAACGGGCTTTCTGGGTCGTATGGAATCGTGTTTTTATTGACGGTAATGCCGATATCGTCCAACACTTTCTCCGCTACTTTCCCCGTCAGCTGTAGCGAACGCAAATCAACAAGCAATAAATGGTTATCGGTTCCGCCCGACACGAGCGTAAAGCCTTCGCGAACGAGCGCTTCGGCTAACCGTTTCGCGTTATCGACAATACGTTGTGCATATGCTTTAAAATCGTCTTGCAACGCTTCACCAAGTGCCACTGCTTTCGCTGCAATAACGTGCATGAGTGGACCACCTTGAATACCAGGGAAAATCGCTTTGTCGATTTGTTTAGCAAATTCTTCTTTGCAAAGAATCATGCCGCCACGCGGACCGCGCAACGTTTTATGCGTCGTTGTCGTCACAAAGTGGGCATACGGCACTGGATTAGGATGAAGACCTGCCGCAACAAGACCTGCGATGTGCGCCATGTCTACCATTAAATATGCACCGACTTCATCGGCAATTTCGCGGAACCGTGCAAAATCAATGACGCGCGGGTAGGCGCTTGCGCCGGCAACGATAAGCTTCGGTTTATGTAAACGCGCCTTTTCTAACACATCCTCGTAGTCGATGCGGTGTGTTTCCGGATCTACACCATATTCCACGAAGTTGTACTGCATGCCGCTAAAGTTTACTGGGCTGCCATGCGTTAAGTGTCCCCCGTGCGACAAATTCATGCCAAGCACTGTATCGCCATGGTTTAAAATCGTAAAATAAACGGCCATGTTTGCTTGCGCCCCGGAGTGCGGCTGAACGTTGGCATGTTCTGCTCCAAATAGTTGCTTCGCCCGTTCGCGCGCCAACTCTTCTACGACGTCTACATGCTCGCACCCCCCGTAATAACGGCGACCTGGGTATCCTTCGGCATATTTGTTCGTTAATACCGAGCCTTGCGCTTCCATCACTGCTTGGCTGACGAAGTTTTCCGATGCAATTAGTTCAATTTTTGTTTGTTGCCGTTTAAGTTCTTGTTGAATCGCTTGAAACACTTGCGGATCTTGCTGTGGCAAGTAGTTCATCACAAGCTCCCCCTTTTTCGAAATATGAGAATATTCCTTTCTATTTTACCAACTTTTCAATGGATGATTCAAAGGAAAAGTGAACAAAATCACGAAAAAGTGCATGAAGCGTTCGGATTTTCCTTTGAATACACGGCGCGGGCGCCGCCGATGAGCTTCGGGCGCGTTTTCGCCAGCGTGACATGAGCATGTCCAATTTGCTGAAGCGACGTGCGCACTGGTACAGCGACGTGCTTTAAATGCATGCCAATGAGCGTATCGCCAATGTCAATGCCAGCGTCTGCTTTCATAAATTCTACAACGACTGGGTTGTTCATGGCGTTATATGCATATTCCGCCATGGCGCCGCCAGCGGAACGAACAGGGATGACAGAAACAATTTCTAAGTTTTTGGCAAGCGCGGTTTCTTTTTCGACGACAAGGGCGCGGTTTAAATGTTCGCAACATTGAAACGCTAGCTGAACCCCGGTTTCGTCGCGCCATTTTTTTAATTCCACAAAAATCATTTCCGCCACATCCATTGAGCCAGCGGTGCCGATTTTTTTTCCGATTACTTCGCTTGTACTGCAGCCGATGACGAGTATATGCTCAGCAGAAAGGGGAGCTTGCTGTTTAAATTCTGTTAAAATCGTCTGCCATTGTTGCTTCCATTCGGAAAGCATCCTATCCCCCCTTAGTTTTGTTCGTACTGATGAATTTTGTTGATACGGTTAGCATGGCGTCCACCTTCAAATTCAGTCGTCAACCATACTTTCGCTATTTCGCGCGCCAATCCTGGACCAATGACACGTTCGCCCATCGCTAAGACGTTGCTATCATTATGTTCGCGCGTCAAGCGAGCGCTGTAGACATCATGAACGAGCGCACAGCGCACTCCTTTTACTTTATTTGCGGCAATCGACATCCCAATGCCTGTTCCACAAATTAAAATGCCACGGTCCACTTCTCCACTTGCCACTTTTTCCGCCACTGGCAGGGCATAATCTGGATAATCAACAGACCCTTCACATGCACAACCAAGGTCAATGTACTCAATCCCCATTTCTTCCATCAACTGTTTTATTTCTTGGCGAATTCGAATACCCCCATGGTCTGAGGCAATTGCTACTTTCACGTTTGTTTCCTCCTTTGTTGTAAACTAAAAGCCGCCTTTCTTTTTAATTGTAATGGGAAAAGGCGGCTTTTTCATCATTTTGTGCAAAAACTATCGATTGTATTTTTAAGTTTTTTTGCTTGTTCTGCTAGTTGCCCTGCCAGTTCGTTGACATGATGAATCATCGCTGTCTGTTCTTGTGTCGCGGCAGTGACTTCAAGCGCTCCTGCCGATGTTTCTTCAGCGATCGCTGCTACTTCTTGCGACTGAATCGACGTTTTTTCGATGTGTTTCATCTGTTCTTTCACTAATTCAGCGATTTGATGAACGGAAGCGGCCACTTCATGGATCGAGTTCGTCATCTCGGTAATCGCTGCATTCGTATCATTCCCTTTCGCAGCTTCCTCATTCGCCGCTTTTACTTGTGCATTAATTTGGGCAACGACATGTATGACCTCCTTCTGGATATTCTGAATCAACTCAGAAATCCCTTGCACCGCCCTCGCACTTTCATCCGCGAGTTTCCGCACTTCTTCGGCGACGACCGCAAACCCTTTACCGTGTTCGCCTGCACGTGCTGCTTCAATCGAAGCATTGAGCGCCAAAAGGTTCGTCTGCCCAGCAATGTCGCCCACAAGCGAAATGATATTTTCGACTTCTTTGGCATGTTGTTCTAAGCGGCGCACCGCGCTTAATGACGCTTGGTTGTCTTTTGCTAGTTGTTGAATGCCATTGACGAGCGAGTCGATGACTTCTTTGCTTGTATGAAGTGTTTCGACCATATCGGTTGCTAGTTGCTCGGATTGCTCTGCTTTTTTCTGTACTTCATTGGCGATATGAAGCACATCTTCGACCGATTCCGCCGTCGTCTGCATGGACACTGCCGAATCGTTCGCACCTTTGGAGATTTCTTCGATCGTTTGTGCAATGCTTTGCGAGCGTTCCACCGCCACGCTTGAAGCGTTCGTAATTTCAATCACTTTCTCATTCGTTAATGCAAAGTTCTCTTCAATGTTTCGCACCATTGTGCGCAAGTTTTTTAGCATTTCATTAAACGCCAACCCTAAGGCGCGAATTTCATCATCAGATTTAGCAAGCGGGACGTCTTGGTCGATTTGTCCGTTCGCTGCCTTGATTGCCGCTTGCTCAAGCTGCTTCAGCGGGCGAGTAATAAACCCAGCGGCGACGTAAGCCAGTAGCCCAGACCAAAAAATACCAAGCAATAAAATAATAATCGTAAATAAGCTTTTGTTAAATGCGCTGAAAAATAAGTTATAAAACACATAAATAAACAAAGCGCTCGTGGAGTACGTAATGATTGCTAGTACAGTGGTGAAAATAACGAGCTTCAGCCGCAAACTAAACTTGTGTTTCTCCTTCATTCCCCTTCTCCCCCTGTAGCTGTGGAATCAACTGCCCAATAAGCTGCTCCAGCTCTTCTCGCGTTTGCCGATATACATCGACCGGACCGCCGAATGGATCGAGTACATCCCCTTCTTGTCCTACAGCGAATTCTTTTAGTGTAAATGTTTTCCCTTTTGCTTCTGGAAAGCGGCTAATGACATGCTGCTTATGCCCAGCGGTCATCGTTAACACGTACGTTGCCCATTGGATATCGTCTTTCGTCAGCAACGATGAACGGTGCGACGTATCAATCCCTTTTTCCGCTAGCACCGTTTTCGCATGTTCCGAAGCATCGCTACCGTCCATCGCAAAGACGCCGGCTGATTTCACTTCTACATGTGGCAGCTTCTTACTTTTTAATAATGCTTCTGCCATCGGACTACGGCACGTGTTGCCTGTACAAACAAACAAAATGCGAACCGGCATAGTTCCCTCCTTATCCGTCAAAAGATTCATACTATTATTATATGGAAATCGAAATGGAAAGTATAGTGTAAAAAAAGACAGCGCACTACGCGTGGTGGTTGTCCACTATTTTCCTAAAAAATAGAATCAGTTGAATGAACATAAGCTTTTCTTCCTCTTCCTTCAAACAAGAACGAAGACGGACAAATGAATTTGTCTGAGAGGCGGCTCGTTGTTCAGTTCTCCGTCACGCGAACGCGTGACGAAGGCAAGCCTTTAGCTTGCCTCCGACAGTCGAAAAAATAAGTTAAACTTCCCTAGTTGCCTGTACATAGTTTTTAATGGTTATTCAACACGCCTGACAGCTCCTCGCTGCCTTTAGATCGGAAATAGTAGTTTCATACCAAACATAAATAAAATGGTGCCGCCAAGCATTTCTCCATAAATGCCGAGCCATTTTTGGAAACGACGGCCTAAAAGCAGCCCGAGCCACGTGAGCCACATACTAAAAAACCCAAACAAAAAAATCGTCACAAGCGTACGTGCCCCATAAATACCGAGGCTCAATCCAACAGAAAAACTGTCTAGGCTGACGCTTAAAGCAAAAAAAAGGAGCCCGATTCCGACCGGGGAGATGAGCGGGTCGCTTTCTTGTTTGAAGGAAGTTGCAATCATTTGCACGCCCAATATAAGCAAAAGCGCGCCGCCAATGTATGAAGCGATGCCGCTAAACTGTTCGGATAAAAATCGGCCAACGATCATTCCTAATAGCGGCATGACAATATGAAAAACACCAATCGTAAAGCCGATATAAAACATTTGCTTTAAGCGCAACCGAAAAAAGCCCATGCCTAACCCGACGGAAAAGGCGTCCATCCCTAGCGCAAACGCCATCATGCATAGCGTCATTAATTCCCCAATCATCGCATTCCCTCCCCGGACTTGCCTATTTGTACCATATGCACGTCCGAAGCGATTTAGAATAGGAGGGTTAGCTTTCCATCATGACCCGATGGCCTGCCGCTTTCTTTAGCCGGTTCATAATCGCTTCCCCAATGCCGGCAGTTGGAAAACTTTCGCTATAAATCACATCGACATCCGTTTCGTCAAACGCCCGCAACGTATCATACAATTGGCGAGCAACGGTGGACAAATCAGAGCGTTTTCCACATGTAAAGACAACATCGGCATGATACATCGTCTGTCGCTCACTCGTCGTGAGCACCCCGACTTTTTTCCCTTGCGCCCGCGCTTTATCGATAAGCTGTTGAAAAAATGAAAGGGAGCCGTCAACGATGACTAACGGCGCTTTTGGCGCGTAGTGCGTATATTTCATGCCTGGCGATTTCGGAGGCTGTTGTTCATCAGTTAGTGCTGCATCTACGGCGACACGACCAATGACTTGTTCTAATTGTTCTTTCGTCACCCCTCCTGGCCGTAAAATCGTCGGGATGTCCGTCGTGCAATCGAGCACCGTCGATTCGACACCAACTCCTGTCTCTCCTCCATCGACAATGCCGGCAATTTTGCCGTGCAAATCATCCCATACGTGCTTTGCGCTCGTCGGGCTCGGTCGCCCAGAACGATTGGCGCTCGGTGCCGCAATCGGCAAACCGCTTGCGCGAATGAGTGAAAGCGCCACTGGATGGGCCGGCATCCGCACGGCTACCGTCGAAAGTCCTGCTGTTACCGCATCCGAAATATTTCCTTTCTTTTTTAGTACAAGCGTCAATGGGCCTGGCCAAAAATGCTCGATAAGTGTTTTGGCGACAGGTGAAATAGATGCGATGTCTTCTAGCTGGGAAAACTCTGCAATATGCACAATGAGTGGATTATCGCTCGGCCGACCTTTGGCTGCAAAAATTTTGTTGACCGCCGTTGTGGATAATGCGTTCGCTCCGAGCCCATACACCGTTTCTGTTGGAAAAGCAACGACTTCCCCCGCACGCAGTAGTGCTGCTGCCTGTGAAATTTGTGGACAACTATCGTTTATGTCCACAAAATTATCCACATACCATTGTTTCGTTTCCATGTTGTTCACCTCCATTACGCCCGTTATGACGGGATATAACGACGTACTCGCTTAACGAAAGGAATGTTATCCACATTTTGTTGATAACTATCGATTTTTTGTTTATAACTTTGTGGATATGATTGTTTTTGTCCACAATATCCACTATTCCGTCAGTTTATCCCATAGTTCTTTCCACAAAAATTTGACATGTACTTCTTGCTCCTCGTTGACTACTAGAGGCGATGATTCTGCTGGTGCGGAAACAGTAGTTGATGCCGTTTGTGGATCGTTCGCTTCGTGTTGCGCCACTGCTTCCCCGTTAGAAAAATCGAGAAAGCATAATGGCGGAAACAACACGCACCACCAGTTTGCCCCTTTGCCGTCACCAAGTGTAATTAATACTGCCTCGTATTGCCCCGCAGGATAAATGTAGTTCCCGTAAATTTTGGTTGGAAAATGAACGTTGCCAAATTCGACACGATACGATTGATTGCTTTTTTCTTTTCGCAACACTTCCGCTACTGTTTGTTCAATCGCTGGCAAATGTGCTTGAATGACTTGTTTCGCTTCGGCGAATGACGTTAAGTGTTCGACCCATTCATTAATTTGCGCATTGACCGCATCGCGCACTTTTCGTTTCAGCGCTTGGTCTTCCGCGGAGTCGCTATTGGCTAAAATGCGGAGCCGAATCGCTTCGTTTGGAATCATCACTTGTGCATTCGCCCCTGCTTCCGTTTGCTGACCGTACACATTGACAAACACACCAGTAATTAACAATAAGATATATAAAATAATACCCATTTTATTTTTATTCATATCGTTGCACCGTCCTTTCACTATGTCAGTGTGGACATGGCAACATCTTTTTAAACTAGTAATCTAAAAAAATTTTTAGAAGTTATGGCGCTATTTCGGCAAACACCATCCGGTCTTTCCCGTTCATGTCGTAAGCAACATCCACTGCAGCATGAGGAAACGTTTGCGAAAGCAAGTGGGCGACTGCTTCGCCTTGCCCAGCGCCGATTTCAAACGCCACCAACGCCCTTTCTTTTAGCACAAGCGGCAATTCGTTCATCAAGCGGCGGTAAAAGAAAAGCCCATCGACCCCTCCGACAAGCGCTTGCCGCGGCTCTTTTTGCACAATTGGGGAGAGCGAAGCGATGTCCTGTTCTGGAATATACGGCGGATTCGATACGACAACATCGACGCGACCGTTCGCCTCGATAAGCGGCTTTAATAAATCACCGTGCAAAAATTGGACGGGCGCCCCAAGACGGCGAGCGTTTTCGCTAGCAACGAGAAGCGCTTCTTTCGAAATATCAATCGCGCGAACATATAGTGATTCGTTTTCTAACGCAAGCGTGACCGCAATCGCGCCACTTCCTGTTCCGACATCCACGACATCGACTTGCCCCTCCGGAAAAAGACGGGCGATTCGTTTGAGCACCCCTGCGACTAGTTCTTCTGTTTCCGGCCGTGGAATAAGGACGGCGGGATTGACGTGAAACTTCCGCCCGTAAAACGTTTCGGAGCCGATTAAATACTGGACGGGAATATGTTCGTATACGTGTTTTTCTAAGTCGGCAATCAGTGCTTGTTCGATTGGCTCGTCCAACTCCTCGCGCAAATTGGCGAATAGTTGCGCCCGCGTCATGCGCAAATGATGGCATAATAATAGCTCGGCGACACGCTCTTCTTTTTCGTGTTTTTTTAAAAAAGAAGAAGCCCGGTGAAGGACTTCGTACAGTTTATTACGCTTCATTTGCTTGCTCCAGCTTTTTCGATTGGTCGTCTAAAATGAGCGCATCGATAATTTCGTCGAGCTTGCCTTCTAACACTTGGTCGAGCTTTTGCAACGTCAATCCGATGCGATGGTCAGTGACGCGGTTTTGCGGGAAGTTGTATGTGCGAATGCGCTCGGAGCGGTCGCCCGTACCGACGGCTTGTTTACGCGTTTGATCGTATTCAGCGCGCGCTTCTTGTTGATATTTGTCGTAAATGCGGGCGCGCAATACTTTCATCGCCTTCTCTTTGTTTTTAATTTGCGATTTTTCGTCTTGGCAGGAAACGACGATGCCAGTTGGAATGTGTGTTAAGCGTACGGCCGACATCGTCGTGTTGACGCTTTGCCCACCTGGTCCACTGGATGCGAACGTATCGACGCGGATATCTTTTTCGTGAATCTCGACTTCGACTTCTTCCATTTCCGGCAAGCAGGCAACGGTCGCTGTTGATGTATGAATGCGGCCGCCCGATTCCGTTTCTGGTACGCGCTGGACGCGATGGGCACCGTTTTCAAACTTCAGTTTCGAATACGCTCCCTTTCCTTGCACCATAAAAATAATTTCTTTATAGCCGCCCAATCCTGTCGGGCTTGCCTCGATGACTTCGGTTTTCCATCCTTGCGATTCGGCATAGCGCGTATACATGCGGTACAAGTCGCCCGCAAACAATGCCGCCTCTTCACCGCCAGCCGCCCCGCGAATTTCCATAATAACGTTTTTGTCATCGTTCGGGTCTTTTGGAAGCAAGAGGACTTTTAACTTTTCGACAAGCTCTTCTTCCCGTTCTTCTAGTTCGCTAATTTCTTCTTTCACCATCTCACGCATCTCTGCGTCCAATTTCTCCTCTAACATCGCTTTGGCATCAAGAAGCTGCTCGCGAACAGATTTATATTCCCGATACGTAAGCACCGTTTCTTCTAAATCGGACTGCTCTTTCGAATAGTCCCGAAGCTTTTTCGGGTCATTAATCACTTCTGGGTCCATTAACAACTGATTCAACTTTTCATAACGTTCTTCTACTGCTTGAAGACGGTCAAACACACTTATTCACCTCTACCTTTGTCCATGCACAGTCTAATTTCTAATTATACTACAGTTTAGGGAAAGGAGAAAGGTTTGATTCGTATGTGACAATTTTGTGAACAACCTGCCGATCATTCGTTCAAAAATGCCGTAATTTCGGCATTTTTCCCTACTAACAGCTTTGTTTTCTTTTTTTTGAATTGGCATACTTTTTGCATTTTAAGATAGGCGAACAAAAAATTTTTTGGAAAGGGGATAGGGAGAATGAAAGCAGCAGTTGTTCACGAGTTCAAACAAAAACTTCGAATCGAGGAAGTGGAAAAGCCGACACTCGAGTATGGCGAGGTGCTTGTCAAAATTGAAGCTTGTGGCGTCTGCCATACCGACTTGCACGCTGCCCACGGGGACTGGCCGGTCAAACCGAAGCTTCCGCTCATTCCTGGTCACGAAGGGGTTGGAGTTGTAGTCGAAGTTGGGGAAGGGGTAAAATCGCTGAAAGTTGGCGACCGCGTCGGTATTCCTTGGCTATACTCAGCATGCGGCGAATGTGAATATTGTTTAAGTGGACAAGAAACGCTTTGTCCACACCAATTAAACGGCGGGTATTCCGTTGACGGCGGATATGCCGAATATTGCAAAGCGCCAGCCGATTATGTCGCACGCATCCCAGAAAATCTCGATCCAGTCGAAGTCGCACCGATTCTTTGCGCAGGGGTCACGACGTACAAAGCATTGAAAGTATCAAATGCCAAGCCAGGCGATTGGGTGGCGATTTACGGCATCGGCGGCTTGGGGCATATCGCGCTGCAATACGCTAAAGCGATGGGATTCAATGTCGTCGCTGTCGACATTAGCGATGATAAAGCAGAACTAGCGACAAAATTAGGGGCAGATATTGCCATTAACGGATTAAAAGAAGACCCTGTCGCAACGATTCAAGAAAAAGTAGGTGGTGTCCAAGCTGCCATTAGCGTCGCTGTAACGAAGAAAGCGTTCGAGCAAGCCTATCGCTCAGTTAAACGCGGTGGATGCCTGGTCGTTGTCGGCTTGCCGCACGATGAATTGCCAATTCCGATTTTCGATACAGTCTTAAACGGTGTGACAGTGAAAGGGTCAATCGTCGGCACAAGAAAAGATATGCAAGAAGCGTTAGATTTTGCAGCGCGCGGAAAAGTTCGCCCAATCGTGGAAGCGGTTCCACTAGAAAAAATTAATGATGTTTTTGAGAAAATGGAAAAAGGACAAATTAACGGTCGCATCGTTTTAACAATGTAACCTTTAGGGTGTCCCGCTTCGGGGCATCCTAGCAAAAAAATAAGGGGGGGTTCACGTGATTTATCGACAACCGGGAGAAAAAGACGCAAAAGTTCAATTTAAAAAACGATACGATAACTATATTAACGGGGAATGGGTGCCGCCTATTTCCGGGCAATATTTCGCAAATATTACGCCTGTAACTGGGGAAGTATTTTGCGAAGTCGCCCGCTCCCAAGCCGAAGACATAGAGTTAGCGCTCGACGCTGCTCATGCAGCAAAAGAGGCGTGGGGAAAAACGTCGCCCGCAGAAAGAGCGCTCATTTTAAATAAAATTGCGGACCGCATGGAAGAAAACTTAGAGATGCTCGCGGTGGCAGAAACATGGGATAACGGCAAACCGATTCGTGAAACGTTAAACGCCGATTTGCCGCTGGCCATCGACCATTTTCGTTACTTTGCTGGCGCGATTCGCGCCCAAGAAGGAACGATTAGCCAATTGGACGACGATACCGTCGCCTATCATTTCCACGAGCCGCTTGGCGTTGTCGGGCAAATTATCCCGTGGAATTTCCCATTATTAATGGCGGCGTGGAAAATCGCCCCTGCTCTCGCTGCTGGAAACTGCATCGTGCTAAAACCAGCAGAACAAACGCCGGCATCGATTATGGTGCTGTTGGAGTTGATTGGCGACTTATTGCCGCCTGGCGTGCTAAACGTCGTCAATGGCTTCGGGCTCGAAGCAGGGAAGCCGTTAGCATCTAGCCCGCGCATCGCCAAAATCGCCTTTACGGGCGAAACGACAACCGGTCGTTTAATTATGCAATATGCGTCGCAAAATATTATCCCTGTAACGCTTGAGTTAGGGGGGAAATCGCCGAATATTTTCTTCCCAGACGTCATGGAAGCCGACGATGACTTTTTGGATAAAGCGATCGAGGGATTTGTCATGTTCGCACTTAACCAAGGGGAAGTGTGCACATGCCCTTCTAGAGCGTTAATTCATGAGTCGATTTATGAGGCGTTTATGGAACGGGCGCTTGAGCGCGTTCAAAACATTAAAACAGGAAACCCGCTCGACACCTCGACAATGATGGGGGCACAAGCTTCAGCGGAACAGATGGAGAAAATTCTTTCGTATATCGATATCGGAAAACAAGAAGGAGCGCAATGCCTCATTGGCGGGGAGAAAAATGTGATTGCCGGCTTGGAAAATGGCTACTATATTCAACCGACCGTCTTTAAAGGCCATAATAAAATGCGTATTTTCCAAGAAGAAATTTTTGGTCCGGTCGTATCGGTGACGACGTTCAAAGACGAAGCCGAAGCGCTTGCAATTGCTAATGATACGTTATACGGGCTAGGCGCAGGCGTGTGGACGCGCAACATTAACCGCGCGTACCGATTCGGACGGGGCATTCAAGCAGGTCGCGTCTGGACGAACTGCTATCATTCATATCCGGCGCACGCGGCATTTGGCGGCTATAAAATGTCCGGCATCGGTCGTGAAACGCACCATATGATGCTAGCACACTATCAACAAACGAAAAATATCCTCGTTAGCTACAACCCGAGAGCTCTAGGCTTCTTCTAAAACGAAAGGGCTGACCTTATTTTTGGTCAGCTCCTTTTTCTTTTAGTAAATACCTCAATTTGCGCACGGTAATGTTGAGCCGTTCGGCTGTTTCTTTTCGATTGCCAATCGTTTCTTTTAACGTTTTCATAACAAACGAACGTCCGATGGTTGTTTCAAGCTCTTTTACTAACGACAGGACATATTCTAAATCAATAGGCTCATTTTTTTTCCATAACGATAAAACATCGTTTGTCCATTCATGCAAATACGTCTCCAAATCGGTGTCGCTCGTCTTTTTTGCTACCGTTGGCATCGAAGTGTGCGAAGGTTTCAGTTTTTCCGGAAGGTATGGTGGGGTAATCACTGCTGTTTCCCCTTCTGCCAATGTTACTGCGCGTTTGACGACGTTAAACAATTCGCGGACATTGCCTGGCCAATGGTATTGGCTCATATAAGCAAGACTTTCTTCCGAAAACGATAGTGGCGAATGCAACTTTTTTAAGAAATAATCGACAAGCAGCGGCAAGTCTCCCAGCCGCTCACGAAGTGGTGGAATCGTTAGTTTTACGACATCTAGCCGATAAAGCAAATCTTCGCGAAACGTTTTCTCTTCTACCGCTTTTGCCAAATTCACATGCGATGCGGCAATGATGCGCGTATTCGTTTTTCGTATCGCTTCGCCGCCAACGCGAATATACTCCCCTGTTTCTAGCACGCGCAACAATTTCACTTGCGTTGCTAGCGTCGCTTCGCCAATTTCATCCAAAAACAGCGTGCCGCGATTGGCGATTTCGAACATGCCTTTTTTTTCTTTTATCGCCCCAGTAAACGCCCCTTTTTCATGACCGAACAATTCGCTTTCCAACAACGTTTCCGAAACGGCACCGCAATTGATGCCGATAAACGGCTGGTCGTAGCGCATGCTCGCGCTATGAATAAAATGGGCAAGTACCTCTTTCCCTGTTCCTGTTTCCCCTTCAATGAGCACGTTCACGTTTTTTTTCGCAATTTTGTAGGCAAGCTTTAACAAGTCATTCATTTCTTTATTTGTCCCGACCATGAACCCAAGCGTTTCGGCTAGCTTGTACATGTCATTTTGGGCAGACGTAGCGCCGCTATGCAACAGTCCGTCAATCAGTTGCTCTAGTTGGTCGATGTCATCAAATGGTTTTTCAACATAGTCGTTCGCCCCGTATTTAATCGCTTCTACCGCCGTTTTTACCGTACTGTAGCCTGTCATCACCACCACCTTACAAGCAGGAAGCGAAAGCTTTAGCTGTTTTAACAAATCTAACCCGTTCGTATCCGGCAACTTCACATCAATCAACGCCAAATCAAAGCGATGCTGGCGAATGAGTTGGAAAAAATCTTGCCCACTAAACCCAAGTGTCACGTGATATCCTTTTTCTTCTAGTAAGTGGCGAAAAAATGTGCCAACTTCGCGTTCGTCGTCGACGACTAAAATATGACGCATCTAACCTCCCCTTTCCTCTTTTGCCGGTAATTTTAACCGAAATTCGCTCCCTTTGCCGAGCTCGCTACTGACTTCAATCGTGCCGCCGTGTGCTTGCGCGATTCCTAAACTGACAGACAATCCAAGTCCTGTTCCTTTTCCCGGTCGCTTTGTCGTGAAAAACGGATGGAAAATTTCTTGCAAGTGCTGTTCGCTAATTCCTTTTCCGTTGTCTTTAACGCTTAAAATAACCCATCGTTTTTCTGCCTCTGTGACTAGCTTCGTTTCGATAGTAATCGTTTTCTTTTCGTCCTCTATTTCTTCAAGCGCATCTTTTGCGTTAATTAAAAAGTTTAAAATAATTTGTCCGATTTGTTGAATGTTTCCTTCGATTAATTCGAGCGAATCATCTAGTTGCTTTTGAATCGTGATATTCTGTTTTTGAATTTGATCGCCGATGAGCCCTAATACTTGCTCGACCGCCTCGTTAATGGAGCATTCTGCAAACATATATTCATCTTGTCGCGAGAACGTCAATAAATTTTGAATGATCGTTTTGCACCGCTTTCCGCATGAATAAATGTCGGATAATAACTTGTAGGAGCGCTCGTCTTTCATTGACCGCAACAACAGCTGAGCGTTCCCAAGAATCGCCGTGAGCGGATTGTTCAGTTCGTGCGCAATGCCTGCCGCCATTTCCCCAATGGCGGCAAGCTTCCCAGATTGAACGAGCTGGGCTTCGATTTGTAGCTTTTCGGTGATGTCATTAATATACATAATGACCGCATACATTTTTTGCTGTTCGTTCCATACAGGGTACGAGTGCAACTCGCAAACGCGTTGTTGAATACGCAAGTGTCGGTGCACTGGTTTTTTCGTTTCGATATTTTCAATGATTGGATTCTCGCTTGGTTCAAGTTCTAGCAGCTCATAAATGTTTGTTTGTTGTACGTCAGAAAAAAACGTTTTGACCGCGTCGTTGTACCGCAAAATATTTCCGTCTAAGTCAACGACGAAAATCATTTCGGAAACGGCGCGAAACGTTTCTTCCCATTCTTTTTTGCTCGTTAATACTTCATTGTAAAGGCGGGCATTCTCGATACAAACGGCTAGTTGGTCGCCAAACTGTTGAAAAAAAGAAAGGTCTGCTTCGTCGTATGCAACGACTTCTTTGCTTCCGATGCTTAAGACGCCGATCACTTGGGTTTTACGCATGAGCGGAATAAGTAGTACACTTTGAATACCTAACGCTTCGTACACGCTTGTTTCAATAAATACCGGTTCTTTTTTTACCTCATAAAAAATTTTTTCAAGCGATTGAATCGCTTTCCAATATAGCGAACGTTCTTTCGGCAGCGCAAATCCTATAGGAAAGTAAAGGGCATGTGTTGGATAGACGTTTGTTAAAATAAGCTGCTCTTGTTCGTATAGCGATAAACTTATTCTTGCAAGCGGAAAAATTTCTTTTAGTTTGTCGAACGTGTTTTTGAGCATTTCATCCATCGACATATTGATATTGAAGCTTTTCGTGATATCGTTAATAATTTCTAGCTGCATATTTTTCTTTTTTAATTCGCCGACCATTTTTTTTAATTCCGTATAATAGCTTCGTTTGGAAGATTGTACACCGGTTAACATGGTGATCAGTTGTTGCCGCTCGTTCATCGTTTTACCATGCCTTTCTAAATAGTTCCTGAATGTCTTCGACGGTCACATCCCGTGGATTTGTAATCATGCACGCATCATGAAACGCAACAACGCTCATTTTCTGTAGCTCGTCTTTTTCCACCCCGATATCGGCTAACCGCTGAGGCGCTCCGATGTCGATTGCGAGCTGCTTAACATAGTCGATTGCTTTTTTTCCAGCTTCCATTGCGGAAAGTCCGCGAGTATCGACGCCAAGGAAAAGGGCGATATCGGCAAATTTTTTCGGGTTAGCTAATAAGTTGTATTCCATGACGTGCGGCAGCAAAATCGAATTCACATCTCCGTGGAGAAGGTTATATTTTCCACCTACGGCGTGGGACATCGCGTGAACTGCCCCTAAAATGGCGTTGGAAAAAGCTAAGCCTGCCTGTAAACTAGCCATCGCCATATTCGTTTTCGCTTCTTCGTTCATTTTGGAAGCTACGGAAGGACGTAAATATTGTGCAACGAGGGAAATAGCGTTTTTCGCTTGTACGTCTGTTAACGGTGTTGCCGCTAAGCTGACGTACGCTTCAATGCCGTGCGTTAATACGTCAAGCCCTGTCGAAGCCGTTAAATGGGCGCTTTTTGTCGATAACGTTTCCGGGTCAATGATCGCAATATCAGGAATAAGCGAGCGAGAAACGATCGTCATCTTTTTTTTCTCCTTCGTATCGACGATCACGGAAAATTGCGACACTTCTGACCCTGAGCCTGCCGTTGTCGAAACCATCACTTGTGGCGGGAGCGGATGGTGAATTTTATCTACCCCTTCATAGTCACGAATTTGTCCTCCATTAGTCGCTAAAATGGCTATCGCTTTCGCAACATCAATCGGACTTCCTCCACCGACTCCAATAATTGCATCACATTCATTTTCGATATACACACAGCATCCTTTTTCTACTTCGCTATCTTTTGGGTTAATCGTAACGTCATAAAATGTCGTATAATGTAGTCCCGCTTGTTGACAGCTTTTCACGATTACATCAAGCCAACCAGCGGCGATGACGCCAGGGTCGCTGACGATAAGTACGTTCGTTGCGCCAAGCCGTAAACAACTTTCCCCGACTTGTTGAATCGAACTTTTTCCAAAAATTACTTCCGGCATGACAAATTTATGAATGTTCATACATGCGCTCCTTACTCATAATCTTTCTTTTATTGTATAACTATTAAGAAATTTTTTGTCTATTTTGTTGCAAAATAAAAAACGCCCCTTTTAGGGCGTGATTAATCGAGGCGGACGTGAATGTTGTACGTCGGGATGGCTTTCACCAGCAGTTCGTACAGCTTCGTTCGGTCGGTTTGTCTTTGGTGGTGCGAGCGATTCTCTGGGGCATCGACGGTCACCCACATGTCGCTTCCGTTCATCCACACTGATTGGGCACGATAGTTTTTATATTGCCCGACAACTTGCACCGCTTTTTGCACTATAGCGCGGTCGTTTGCGCTGCCGTCCGTTAAACTAATGAAATTTGGGTTTTGATTTGTCTTCTCTGGATCGTCGAAATGATTATAGATGCGGTCGACGTTCGGACGCGCTTCGTTTGCTGTCATTAGCTTTCTTCCGTTACGGTCTTCGTTTTGCGCATGGTATTGCGAATCGGTCGGGTTTAATGTACATGCAGCAAGAAATAAAGGAAAAACTAGCAATAAGCGCTTCATGTTAATCGCCTCCTTGTTGCTAGTTTTCCCGTGAGGCAAAAAAATATTGGGAGAAGAATATGACAGTTATTTTTGCGCATGACAAAAACTGAACAGCTATATAAGTGCGCTTTGAAAGTTGAACATTTTCACTTGATACGTGCCATTAGCAAGTCGTTTGTCCGTTTTTCTGAAGGTAGTGTTCGGTTGGTTTATCTGGCACTTCGTGGTGATGGCGGCAACGCGGTTCATACGATTCACTTGCGCCAACTAAAATAATCGGATCATGATAAGAAGCTGGCTGGCCGTTAATTAACCGTTGCGTGCGGCTTGCCGGCGAACCGCACACCGTGCACACCGCTTGCAATTTCGTCACCGATTCGGCAATCGCCATTAACGTTGGCACCGGTCCGAACGGCTCCCCGCGAAAATCTTGGTCGAGTCCGGCCACAATGACGCGATAGCCGCGATCAGCTAACGTTTGTACGACATCAACAATTTGTTCATCAAAGAATTGGACTTCGTCGATCGCAATAACATCGGTTTGTTCCGATATGTACGTAAAAATTTCTTTCGCCGAATGCACCGGAATGGCAATAATAGACGTCCCGTTATGGGAAACGACCGCTTCCTCGCTATACCGGTTATCGATTGCCGGTTTAAATACTTTCACCTCTTGCTTTGCAAACGTAGCACGGCGCACACGGCGAATGAGTTCTTCCGATTTGCCGGAAAACATGCTTCCGCAAATCACTTCTAGCCAACCTGATTGTGTCATCACATACATCGAGGGCGTCCCCTTTCTTCCCAACATTCCATGAAAAGCACATCGTCCCAATGGACGTTATATTCATAAACAGTGAAAAAACAGGCAAGGGAACATGTTCGCTTGCCTGTTTTTTCTTACTTAAGGCCATATTTTTTGTTGAATTTATCAACACGTCCTGCCGCAGAAGCGAATTTTTGACGTCCTGTGTAGAATGGATGGCACTCCGAGCAAATCTCTACGCGCACTTCGTTTTTCACAGAGCCGCTTTCGAACTCGTTTCCACAAGCACATTTTACGATTACTTTTTTGTACGCTGGATGAATTCCTGCTTTCATTCTCTTTCATCTCCTTCCGCCCTGAATCGTTTCGAAACAGAGTTTTTCTATCGTTGTGAGTAGCTTCATCGTTTAAACACACATGACAAAATTATAACAAGGGCAAGGGGGTTTTGCAACTAGTTATTTTCTATTCCCCATACTTTTCCATTCCTCATCCAACATCGCAAAAAATTCTTCGTTTGATTTTGTTTGGCGCAGTTTGTTTAAAAAGCGGTCGATAAAGTCTGGGGTATCAGACATCGTTTTGCGAATCGCCCATAATTTTTCCAAATGTTCACGGGGAATAAGCAACTCTTCTTTACGTGTACCAGAGCGGCGAATATCGATGGCTGGGAAAATGCGCCGTTCCGCGAGCGAACGGTCGAGGTGCAACTCCATGTTGCCCGTTCCTTTAAATTCCTCGTAAATGACATCGTCCATACGCGAGCCTGTATCGACAAGCGCGGTCGCTAAAATCGTTAAGCTGCCGCCTTCTTCAATATTGCGCGCAGCACCGAAAAACCGTTTCGGACGGTGAAACGCAGCTGGGTCAATCCCTCCGGAAAGAGTACGGCCGCTCGGTGGAATGACTAAGTTATATGCACGCGCTAAGCGCGTAATGCTGTCCATTAAAATAACGACATCGCGCTTATGCTCCACAAGGCGCATCGCCCGCTCTAACACAAGCTCCGCCACTTTAATATGGTTTTCCGGCACTTCGTCAAACGTAGAGCTGACGACATCACCGTTGACGGAACGTTCAATATCCGTCACTTCCTCCGGACGTTCGTCAATTAATAGCACAATAAGTTCTACATCTGGATGGTTCGTCGTAATGCTATTGGCAATTTCTTTTAACAGCATCGTCTTTCCCGCTTTTGGCGGTGCGACAATTAAGCCGCGCTGCCCAAACCCAACTGGGGCAATTAAATCAATAATGCGCGTCGATAATTTATCCGGTGTCGTTTCTAGCTTCATTTGCCGGCTCGGATAAAGCGGGGTCAACGCTGGGAAATGCACACGTTCTTTCGCAATTTCCGGGTCTTCTCCGTTCACTGCTTCCACGTGCAATAAGCCATAATAACGCTCGTTTTCTTTCGGAGGACGCACTTTTCCCGATACTTTATCGCCGTTGCGCAAATCAAAGCGGCGAATTTGGGAAGCGGAAATATAAATATCTTCCGTGCTTGGCGAGTAGTTAATTGGACGTAAAAAACCGAACCCTTCCGATTGGATAATTTCGAGGACGCCTTCCATAAACATGAGTCCATCTTGTTCTGCCCGTGCTTTTAAAATCGCGAAAATAAGCTCTTTTTTCGTTAGTTTGCTGTAATACGAAATTTTATATTGCCGAGCAAGCTCGTACAACTCTTTTAGTTTCATATTTTCTAATACGGAAATCGTTAATTCCATTTCAACACCACACTTTTACTATTTTTCTGTCCCATGTCTACCAAATGGATCGCATGAAATGATGGGATAAAGAAGAACATGAAGGTTTACTCATTTTTAAGAAGTAACAAATCGCAGAGCTTATTTTGTGCGCACACAGCACGATTATTTTACCCTTTTTCTTATTTTTTAATCAATATATTTTTTTTCGGATTCTACTAAATAGTCGAAAAAGCTAAAAACAAGCGAGGGCGATGGAGGAAGCAGCCCTCGCTTGTCGGTTTATGGCTTAATGACTAAATGCGGTTTTTTCTTCAAGCTATGACGCCCATCGATAAAACGAACCGTTCCCGATTTAGCACGCATCACGACCGAATGCGTCTCCCCGTAAGAGCCTTTAAACTGAACGCCGCGCAACAATTCGCCATCGGTCACTCCTGTAGCTGCAAAAATTGCATCGTCACCTTTCACTAAATCTTCCATACGCAACACTTTGTTGACGTCAAGACCCATTTTTTTGCAACGTTCAAGTTCAGCATCGTTTTGCGGAAGCAGCTTTCCTTGAATTTCTCCACCTAAGCATTTAAGCGCCACTGCTGCCAACACGCCCTCTGGCGCTCCACCAGAACCAAATAAAATGTCGACGCCTGTATGGTCAAATGCGGTATTAATCGCTGCGGCGACATCACCATCGTTAATGAGTTTAATGCGTGCCCCTGCTTCGCGCAACTCGGCGATAATTCGTTCATGGCGCGGTCGGTTTAACACAATCGCCACCACATCTTCGACATCTTTATTTTTCGCTTTCGCAATCGCTTTCAAATTGTCGATAATCGGTGCGTTAATGTCGATCATGCCGACCGCTTCCCGTCCAACTGCGATTTTGTCCATGTACATATCGGGGGCATGAAGCAAATTCCCGTGATCCGCTACCGCCACTACCGCTAGAGCGTTCCAGCCTCCTGACGCGACGATGTTCGTCCCTTCTAACGGATCGACAGCTACATCGACACGCGGACCGTAGCCGTTTCCAAGCTTTTCGCCAATATATAACATCGGTGCCTCGTCCATTTCCCCTTCACCGATGACGACCGTCCCTTTCATCGGGATCGTATCGAACACATCTCGCATCGCAGACGTCGCTGCTTCATCTGCCTCGTCTTTTTTGCCGCGTCCCATCCAACGCGCCGCTGCTAGCGCGGCTGCTTCGGTGACGCGAACAAGCTCCATTGATAAACTTCTTTCCATCGTAACTTCTCCCTCTCCCCTTCGTTGCTTATGAATTTTGCATTTGTTCAATTTCTTGATCGGTCATTTTTTCGCGCCAAATCGTTGCCCCTAAGCCCGCTAACTTTTCGACAAGGTTGCTATACCCGCGGTCGATATGCTCAAGGCCGGTAATTTCCGTTACCCCTTCCGCCATCAGTCCTGCAATAACAAGCGATGCGCCTGCTCGTAAATCGCTCGCTTTCACTTTTGCGCCTTGCAACTGGACAGGTCCAGTCACAATCGCGGAACGACCTTCGACTTTAATATTGGCATTCATGCGGCGCAATTCATCGATATGCTTAAACCGAGCACTATAAATCGTATCCGTGACAACGCTTGTCCCACTTGCTTTCGTCAACAACGCCGTAAACGGCTGCTGGAGATCGGTCGGAAACCCTGGATAGACAAGCGTCTTGACGTCGACCGCCTTCATCGATGGGACGCTTTTCACAAGTAGTTGGTCATCGCTCGCTTCGACGTGCACGCCCATCTCGCGCAGTTTCGCCGTCAATGATTCTACGTGCTGCGGAATGACATTGTCGACAATGACTTCCTTTCCCATCGCCGCAGCGGCAATCATAAATGTTCCCGCTTCAATTCGATCTGGAATAATCGAGTGGCGGCAGCCGGAAAGTTTGTCCACCCCGTCAATGCGAATGACATCCGTCCCTGCCCCCTTAATTTTGGCGCCCATGTTCGATAACAATGTCGCAACATCAATAATTTCCGGTTCTTTCGCTGCGTTTTCGATAATCGTGCGCCCTTTGGCGCGAACGGCCGCCAACATAATATTAATCGTTGCCCCGACGCTGACCACGTCCAAGTAAATGCGTGCACCGCGCAGTTCATCGGCGCGTAAATAAATCGCTCCTTGTTCGTTTGTCACCTTAACCCCTAGCGCCTCAAACCCTTTAATGTGTTGGTCGATCGGGCGCGGCCCTAAGTGGCAACCGCCCGGTAGCCCAATGACTGCCTTTTGGAACCGTCCGATCATCGCCCCCATCAAATAATAAGAAGCGCGCAATTTTTTCACTTTTCCGTTTGGAAGAGGCATTGACACGATGTTCGTCGGGTCAATCGTTGCTTCCTTGCCATCAAAATGAAACGTGCCGCCAATTTCTTCGATTAACTCACCTAATACACGAACATCTGAAATATCCGGCAAGCCTTCAATCGTTACGGGCGATTCGGCAAGAATTGTTGCCGGGATGAGCGCGACTGCGCTATTTTTCGCCCCGCTAATTCGCACCGTTCCGTTTAATGGGTCGCCGCCGATGATTTTTAACTTTTCCATTATAGTCTCCCTTCCAGCGAAGATGACTGATGTTTGCGCAACTTATAAGGAAACAGTTACAGTTTAGACAAAAATGGTCGATTTTTATCGCTGTTGGCTATTCCAATCCGCTAAAAATTTTTCGATTCCTTGGTCTGTTAACGGATGGTGGCATAATTGGATTAATACTTTGTAAGGAACGGTCGCAATATGCGCTCCGCGTAACGCCGCCTCTGTGACATGCAATGGATGGCGGATGGATGCAGCTATAATTTCTGTTTCAATGCCGTGAATGTCAAAAATGTTGGCAATTGTTGAGATGAGTTCCAATCCGTTATGTCCGATGTCGTCTAACCGACCGAGGAACGGAGAAACATACGTCGCGCCTGCGCGGGCTGCTAGCAGCGCTTGGTTCGCATTGAAAATAAGCGTTACGTTCGTTTTAATTCCTTTTTCGCTGAACACTTTCACCGCTTTTAACCCTTCCGGTGTCATCGGCACTTTAATCGTAATGTTTGGAGCGATTTTCGCTAGTTCTTCTCCTTCTTTAATCATCCCTTCTGCATCAGTAGAAATGACTTCCGCACTGACAGAGCCGGATACGATCTCCGTAATTTCGCGAAGGCGATCGTGAAACGACACGTTTTCTTTCGCTACAAGGCTTGGGTTTGTCGTCACACCCGCTAATACTCCTAATTCATTCGCTTTTTTAATTTCTTCCAAATTGGCGGTATCAATAAAAAATTTCACGTTTTCTCCTCCTTTTTGGTTCATCACCACAACATATACTTGACAAGTGATACGCTTTCTTGAACAAGAATGTGCAAAAATCATTGATTGGCTGATTCTTCCTCACAAGCGTCAGTAGAGCGTGTTATAAAAATCAAGCACCACTTTTGGCGAAGATTCTCCTTTTTCTAAAAAAGGTATCCTCTTTCCTTTCTTTCCTTACCTAAAAAAGCTACCATTCACTTTATAGAAACAAAACCGCTCGCTCCGGCTTTGCCGGAACGATGCGGTCAATAATTACAACGCTTTTCCTGAAGAACCGAATTCGCGCATTTTGCCAATGACGGTCGATTTAATTGCATCGCGGCCAGGACCGATAAATTTGCGCGGATCATACACTTTTTCGTCTGTCGCTAAAATTTCGCGAACCACTTTTGTGAAAGCGATTTGGTTTTCCGTGTTTACGTTAATTTTCGATGTACCGAGCGAAATCGCACGTTGAATTTGTTCTGTCGGAATGCCTGTACCTCCGTGCAATACAAGCGGAATGCGTGTCAAATCGCGGATGATTTCCATTTCTTTAAATCCAAGTTTCGGCTCCCCCTTATACGGGCCGTGAACGGAACCGAGCGCAGGTGCTAAACAGTCGATGCCTGTCCGCTTCACTAATTCTTCGCACTCTTTCGGATCTGCATAAATGACACCGTCCGCTACGACATCGTCTTCTTGTCCACCCACTGTGCCAAGTTCTGCTTCGACCGATACGCCGCGCGCATGGGCATATTCGACAACTTTTGACGTCATTTGCACGTTTTCTTCAAACGGATGATGAGAAGCATCAATCATTACAGATGTAAAACCAGCATCAATCGCTGCTTTACATTTTTCAAAGCTAGAACCGTGATCGAGATGGATGGCCACTGGAACCGTAATGTTCATATCTTCCATTAAGCCTTTGACCATGTTAACGACTGTTTTGAAGCCGCCCATGTAGCGTGCTGCACCTTCCGATACGCCAAGAATGACTGGGGATTTTTCTTCTTCTGCCGCTGCTAAAATCGCTTGCGTCCATTCGAGGTTGTTGATGTTAAATTGCCCGACCGCATATTTTTCGGCTAACGCTTTATCGAGCATTTCCTTCATTGATACTAAAGGCATGATCGAGATCCTCCTTAATCGTTAAACTTCGCCTTTCGCTAACAAGAGGCTATGCGTAGCATTGCCATTTTATGTAAAATTATGTATGAAAGGCGCGCTTCTTACGTTATAAGCATACCAACTTACAATGAAAACAGCAACCTTGAGGAAAGACGTGAATTTAACAATAATTTGTCGAAAGCGCATTACAACGAAATATATTTTCGCACGGCATCACGCATATCATCGATATCAAACGGTTTTGCAAAATGCATGACTGCGCCTAGTTCCCTTGTTTCTTGAATCATATCAAGCTCGCCGTAAGCCGTCATAATAATCACTTTAATGTCCCGGTTGATTTCTTTAATGCGCTTTAATATTTCAATGCCATCCATGCCGGGAATTTTCATATCAAGCAGCACTAAGTCCGGCTGATGCTTTTGCACAATTTCTAGCGCTTGCACGCCGTTGGCTGCTTGAAACGTCGTATACCCCTCCCGCTGAAATACTTCGTTCAATAAAATGCGAATACCGTATTGGTCATCGACAATTAAAAGCTTATTTCCCATGTTTTCACCCTCTATTCTTTCGTTTCCTGCTTGTATACTTCGCCTTTTGTTGTTATTTTCCTGCCGTTTTGGAATAATCATCCCAAAAACAATCGTTGGGAACAACTAAAGTTGTGTTCTCCTCTAAAACAAGTATACTTTAATGATGGGAAGGAAGGTGAAAAAATGCTCAAAATTTTTCTAACACAATTACACGGTTATTTGAAAAAGGTTACAGAAGAAGAAATGGCAATCGAAGATGGCGCTCGCTTGCTTGCGCAAGCAGTAGTAGGAGAAGGGCGTATTTTCGTGCACGGGGTGGAAGAAATGGAAGGGGTCGTCATAGACGCGATAAAAGGGAGAGACGCCTTGCCGAAAGTCGCACGATTGTTAGAAAACGGCGCCATTTGCGACGACATCGATGAAACCGACCGTCTACTACTTATCGCACCATTTGCCAACGATGAGCAAGCGATACGTTTAGCAGAGCAGTTGGGCGGAAAAGTGCCGATTGTCGCTATTGCAGCGGCCACAGAAGGAGAACGTTCGCTTGCCGATATCGTCGATGTTTATATCGACAGCAAGCTCACAAAGCCTCTCCTTCCGCGTGAAGACGGGACGCGCTTTGGGTTTCCTGCTACGATTACGGCGCTATTCGCCTATTATTGCTTATTGCTTACGGTGCATGAAATTTTGGAGGAGTACAATTAAGGAAACGCCCCCCTATCGGCGAAGAGCGCACAAGCCCCACCGAGGGCTCAAACCAAGCATGGCTTGGTTCTGCGTTGGTAACCTCCGTGAAGCCAATCCATGCGTCGCCGCCGAAAGAAGGGACGGAGCGCATCACACCGATGGCGCTTGGAGCTAGACATCCTACCCAATCGAAAAATTTTATCCTTACTTACCTTATAAAAAAGACGATCCGCGTGGGATCGTCTTAGTTTTGTAACGAAGCTTTAATAAAGTCACGGAACAGCGGCTGTGGTCTTGTCGGGCGCGATGTAAATTCTGGATGGAATTGCGCAGCGACAAACCAAGGATGGTCTTTTAATTCAATAATTTCCACTAAGCGGCCATCTGGGCTTGTCCCAGAAAAGACGAAACCGTGCTGTTCCATGACTTGGCGATATTGGTTGTTAAACTCATAACGATGGCGATGGCGTTCATAAATGACTTCATCATTGTACGCTTCATACGCGCGCGTGCCCTCGACTAATTTGCACGGATATAACCCTAAGCGAAGCGTGCCGCCTAAGTCTTCAATATCTTTTTGTTCCGGCAATAAGTCAATAATTGGATACGGCGTGTCTGGATCGATTTCTGAAGAGTGGGCACCTTCTAACCCAACGACATGGCGGGCAAACTCCACAGACGCTAGCTGCATGCCAAGGCAAATGCCAAGGAACGGGATGCGCTGTTCGCGCGCATAGCGAATCGCAGCAATTTTCCCTTCAATGCCGCGGTCCCCAAATCCGCCTGGAACGAGAATACCGTCCGCTTCTTGTAAAAGGGTCGCAACGTTGTCATTGTTCACATGTTCGGAGTTAATCCATTGAATTTCCACTTCCGCATCAAACGCATACCCTGCATGGCGAAGTGCTTCGACAACGGAGATATAAGCATCTTGCAATTCAACGTATTTGCCGACAAGCGCAATTTTTGTTTTCCGTGAAAGATTGCGCACTTTTTCGACGAGCGCTTTCCATTCGGTCATATCTGCTTCTTGGCAATTCAGTTTTAAATGCTCGCAAACGATTTGGTCCAATTTTTGTTCTTGCAGCATTAATGGCACCGCATAAAGCGTGTCCGCATCGCGCGCTTCGATGACGGCTTTCGGGTCAATATCGCAGAAAAGGGCGATCTTATCTTTCATGTCTTGGGACATCGGCATTTCGGTACGAACGACGATGACGTTTGGCTGAATCCCGAGACTTCGCAATTCTTTGACGCTATGTTGCGTTGGCTTCGTTTTCATTTCCCCCGCTGCTTTAATGTATGGAACAAGCGTACAATGAATGTACATGACGTTTTCGCGGCCGATGTCGCTTTTAATTTGGCGAATCGCTTCTAAAAATGGCAGTGACTCAATATCCCCGACCGTGCCGCCAATTTCGGTAATCACGACGTCCGCGTTCGTTTCCCGCCCTGCGCGAAAAACGCGCTCTTTAATTTCATTTGTAATGTGCGGAATGACTTGCACGGTGCCGCCTAAATAGTCACCACGGCGCTCTTTTTTCAAGACGGTAGAATAAATTTTTCCAGTCGTCACGTTGCTATATTTGTTTAAGTTAATGTCGATAAAGCGCTCGTAGTGGCCTAAGTCTAAATCGGTTTCCGCCCCGTCGTCTGTGACAAATACTTCCCCATGTTGGTACGGACTCATCGTTCCTGGGTCGACGTTAATGTATGGGTCAAATTTTTGAATCGTCACGTTTAAGCCACGGTTTTTTAACAACCGACCTAATGAGGCTGCAGTAATTCCTTTCCCTAACGACGAAACGACGCCACCTGTTACAAAAATATACTTCGTCATGTTCTTCCCCCCTGCTGAATATGGAACAGTTAAAGTGTGTGCAAAATACAAATAAAAAACGCTCCGCTTACCGGTGTAAGGGAGCGATATTTTTTATCGGTTCTATTTTAAAAGAGCCCAAATAAGATTCTACATAGCTAAACTGACAAAGTCAAGGGGATTGTTATTCTTCTTCCTCTGTTTCTTCTTCTAGTTCAATTAGCTCGTCGTCTAGTTCCTCTTCTAATTCTTCGTCCCCTAATTCAAACTCTTCATCGAGCAGTTCATCCTCAAATTCCTCAGCTTCATCGAGGTCAAATTCCTCTTCGTCGAGCAATTCATCGTCTAAGACGTCTTCTACGTCTTCGTAGTCATCAAGGTCGTCATAATCCAATTCTTCATCGATGATTTCGTCATAATCTTCGTATTCATCATCCAATTTTTTCTTTTTCTTCGGCTTGAACGTTGTGACGTTTTCATCTTCTGTTTGGTCGTATGGATACCACGAACGCAACCCCCAACGGTCTTCGCTCACACAAATAAAGCGACCATCAATATTTAAATCTGTATAAAATTGCGCAAGGCGCGCTTGCACTTGATCCTCCGTCAAATTCGCCAAAGCAGCAATTTCTTGAACGAGCTGTGGAAAAGGCATCGCTTCTTTTTTATCGCTCATTACTAAATAAGCGAGTTCAACGAGCGACATTTCTTGCAATTCTTCTGGAGAGTATTGCTGCAAACTCACATCCTGCACTCCCTTTCTATGTAATATTACCAATAAATAAATGCATGAAATACATACCATTCATTATAAACAAATTCCCTTTGTTTATGCTAGGTCTTCGACAAGCGTTTTATAAAAAATTGTTGCTTTTTCGTGAAAAAGGGGCTGATCGACAATCGACCAGCCTTACATATTGCGACGGTATTGACCGCCCACTTCGTATAGCGCTTTTGTAATTTGCCCAAGGCTCGCTACTTTGACCGTTTCCATCAATTCGGCGAAAATGTTGCCGCCGCTCACCGCGACATGCTTCAACCGCTTCAACGCTTCCTCTACTTTATCTTTATTACGTTCTTGGAAAGCTCGTAAATTTGTAATTTGCAATTCTTTTTCTTCGTAAGAAGCGCGCGCAAGCTGAATGTTGTTCAACTCTTCTTCCGATGGAGGATTCGGATTCAAATACGTATTGACGCCAATGATCGGCAATTCGCCGCTATGTTTTTTCATTTCGTAATACATCGATTCGTCTTGAATTTTGCCGCGCTGATATTGCATTTCCATCGCGCCTAACACGCCGCCGCGGTCGTTGAGCCGCTCAAATTCTTGCAATACCGCTTCTTCCACTAGATCGGTCAATTCTTCAATAATGAACGAACCTTGTAGCGGATTTTCATTTTTCGTTAACCCGTGCTCCTTTGTGATGATTAGCTGAATCGCCATCGCCCGACGGACCGACTCTTCGGTTGGTGTCGTAATCGCTTCGTCGTAGGCGTTTGTATGCAAGGAGTTACAGTTGTCATGCAATGCCATTAACGCTTGCAACGTCGTGCGAATGTCGTTAAAATCAATTTCTTGCGCATGGAGTGAACGACCGGACGTTTGCACGTGATATTTTAATTTTTGGCTCCGCTCGTTTGCCCCGTATTTTTCCCGCATAACGACTGCCCAAATGCGGCGGGCAACACGACCGATGACAGAATACTCTGGGTCTAGACCGTTGCTAAAGAAGAATGACAAGTTGGGCGCAAAGTCATCGATATGCATGCCCCGGCTTAAATAATATTCGACATACGTAAAGCCGTTTGCCAATGTGAACGCCAATTGCGTAATCGGGTTTGCGCCCGCTTCGGCAATATGATAGCCAGAAATCGACACAGAATAATAGTTGCGCACTTTATGCTGAATAAAATATTCTTGAATGTCGCCCATCATTTTTAAAGCAAATTCGGTCGAGAAAATGCACGTATTTTGCCCTTGGTCTTCTTTTAAAATATCGGCTTGCACAGTGCCGCGCACTGTCTGCAACGTCCACGCTTTTACTTCTTCGTATTCCGCTTCCGTCAACGGACGACCAAGCTCTTGTTCGCGTTTTTCGACTTGTTGTTCGATTGCTGTATTCATAAACATGGCCAAAATAATTGGCGCTGGTCCGTTAATCGTCATCGACACCGACGTAGACGGATGGCATAAGTCAAAACCTTTATATAATCGTTTCATATCGTCAAGTGTACAGACGCTGACACCGCTTTCACCGACTTTTCCGAAAATATCTGGACGATATTGCGGGTCTTCCCCATATAGCGTCACCGAGTCAAACGCGGTACTTAAACGCTTCGCCGGGTCATCTTTGCATAAATAGTGGAAGCGACGATTCGTCCGCTCTGGTGTTCCTTCTCCCGCAAACTGCCGTTTCGGGTCTTCCCCTTGTCGCTTGAATGGAAAGACGCCAGCGGTGTATGGGAAGTAACCAGGCACGTTTTCTTTATACACCCAGCGCAAAATTTCCCCATAGTCTTTAAATTTCGGCAACGCAACTTTCGGAATGTCTAGCCCCGCAAGGCTTTTCGTCGTCAATTCGGTGACGATTTCTTTGTCGCGAATTTTCGTGACAAGTTGTTTCGCACGATATTTCGCCTTTACGTCTTCCCACGATCCGAGAATTCGTTTTGATTCGGCGCTCAACTCGTTTTCATAATGCGCTTTTAACGTCTCTAGTGACGCGATCACTTCTTCTTGCCCACGCTCTTTCGCTGCCGCAATCGCCCCTTCAATTTGGAACAAGCGGCGAGCAAGCTCGCTTTGCTTTTCCACATACTTATGATAATTGCGCACCGTATCAGCAATTTCGCGCAAATAATGGCGGCGTTCGTTCGGGATAATGACGTTTTGTTTTTGCACATCGGTGACGGTTTCGAGCGTTGTCGTCCAATTCGTACCTGCTTTTTTGTTCATTAAATCAATCAAGGCGACAAAGAGCGTATTCGTGCCCGGGTCGTTAAATTGACTTGCAATCGTTCCGTACACCGGCATTTCTGATAACTCTTTATCAAATAGTTGATGGCTGCGTTGATATTGTTTTTGTACTTGCCGTTTGGCATCTTCTGAGCCTTTTCGTTCAAATTTATTAATGACGATGAGGTCGGCATAGTCGATCATGTCGATCTTCTCTAGCTGTGTAGGCGCCCCAAACTCGCTCGTCATGACATACATCGAAATGTCACTCACTTCGGTAATCGCCGCATCGCCTTGGCCAATGCCGCTCGTTTCCACGATGATTAAGTCAAATCCAGCCGCTTTGACGACTTGAATGGCTTCTTTAATCGCTAGCGACAACTCCGAGCGCGAATGGCGCGTCGCTAAGCTGCGCATATAAACGCGCGGCGAGTTAATCGAATTCATGCGGATGCGGTCGCCAAGTAGCGCTCCGCCCGTTTTTTGCTTCGTCGGGTCGACCGATAAAATCGCCACTTTTTTCTCCGGAATTTCGTTTAAAAAGCGGCGCACTAATTCGTCGGTTAATGAGCTTTTGCCCGCTCCGCCCGTTCCGGTAATGCCGACGACGGGCACTCGTTTTGCCATTTCTTTTACTTTCCCAAGAATGCGTTCGATCGTCGCGGCTGCTTCATCGTCTGCATCTAGCAAGTTTTCACAAACGGTAATAAGCCGAGCGACCGCTTGCACATCACCGTTTGGAAGACGTTCGAGTTCGTCCGTCAGCTGCTTTACCGTCGGGAAATCACACTCTTCTAACATGACGTTAATCATGCCTTGCAATCCGAGAACGCGCCCGTCTTCCGGAGAAAAAATACGGGCGATGCCGTAGTCGTGCAATTCTTTTATTTCCCTTGGAATAATGACGCCGCCCCCACCACCATAAATACGGATATGGGAAGCACCTCGTTCCTGTAATAAGTCATACATATATTTAAAAAATTCGACATGCCCCCCTTGGTAAGAAGAGACGGCGATGCCTTGCACATCCTCTTGGATGGCGGCATTGACGATCTCTTCTGCCGAGCGGTTATGCCCTAGGTGAATGACTTCCGCACCGCTTGCTTGCAAAATGCGGCGCATAATATTGATTGAGGCATCGTGGCCATCGAATAAGCTGGAGGCTGTCACAAAGCGAACGTGATGTTTCGGCCGATAAATGTGTGCCATCCTCTCTCTCCCCCTTTGTCGTTATGACCGTTTCTCCAAAATACCCCTTAACAACAATTGTGTCTGCAGTTCGATGTATTCCTCTAACGTATACATTTTATGAAGCGCCCAGCGGCGGAACGCCCACATTTGCCCGAGCACGAAAATATCGTGGGCAAACAGCTGAATTTCCTGCTCCGTTAAGGAGAACGCTCCGTTTTCCACACATTCCCGCAAAATGTTTTCGAAAATCTTCACCATTTGCAACTCTTTATTTAAAACATACGGGAGCGAATCTTTCGTTAATGACTTTACTTCTTGGTACATGACGAGCACTTCGTCTTGCAAATCGTCAATGACTTTGAAGTAGCGAGCGATGGCAAGCTTTAAGCTTTCAATCGTGCCATGGTGTGTACCGATATCTTTTTCGAGCCGTTCGTATACTTCATCGTAAATGCGGTCACACACTAAATAAAGCACATCTTCTTTTTGGCGAATATATTCGTACAACGTGCCGATGCTAAACCCTGATGCTTTGGCAATTTCCCGCGTTGTCGTCCGGTGAAACCCTTTTTGTTTAAAGAGAGCGATGGCGCCTTTAATCATTTCATTACGCCGCTTTTTGACGAGCCGTTCATCTTTGACCGAAGCCGGCACTTCCCGTTTTTTCATGTTCATCGTCAATCGCTCCATTACTCTTTCGTTAACATTCGTGAAATGACAAGCCGCTGAATTTCTTGCGTTCCTTCGTAAATTTGCGTAATTTTCGCATCGCGCATAAATCGCTCGACCGGATAATCTTTCGTATAACCGTATCCGCCAAAAATTTGTACTGCATCGACCGTGACTTTCATTGCCGTGTCTCCTGCAAACAACTTCGCCATCGCCGATGCTTTTCCATACGGAAGGTTGTTCGATTCAAGCCATGCTGCTTGGTACGTCAATAACCGAGCCGCTTCCACTGCCGTTGCCATGTCTGCTAATTTAAAGCCTACTCCTTGCTGTTCGGCGATCGGTTTGCCGAATTGCACGCGCCCTTTCGCATATTCGACCGCTGCATCAAGCGCCCCTTGAGCGATGCCGACCGCTTGCGCCGCGATACCGTTACGACCGCCGTCTAGCGTCATCATCGCAATTTTAAATCCTTCGCCTTCTTGTCCGAGCAAGTTTTCTTTCGGAACACGGCAATCTTCAAAAATAAGTTCGGTTGTCGGCGACGAACGAATCCCTAGTTTTTTCTCTTTTTTGCCGATCGAAAAGCCTGGCGTGCCTTTTTCAATAATGAAAGCGCTAATACCTTTATGCTTTTTCTCTGGGCTCGTTACAGCAAAGACGACGTAAATGTCCGCTTCGCCACCGTTTGTAATCCATACTTTCGACCCGTTAATGACGTAGTGGTCACCGTCCAATACGGCTCTCGTTTTCATCGAGGAAACGTCTGAACCAGCGCCCGGTTCCGAAAGGCCATATGCGCCAAGCTTTTCTCCAGTCGCTAGTGCCCGTAAATACGTTTGTTTTTGTTCCTCTGTGCCAAATTTATAAATCGGCCAACTCGCAAGCGAAATGTGTGCCGATAACGTTACCCCAGTGGAAGCACACACCTTCGATAATTCTTCTACAGCGATAACATACGCCAAATAGTCGCTGCCGATGCCGCCGTATTCTTCCGGCCACGGAATGCCCGTTAATCCGAGCTCCGCCATTTTTTCAAAAATTTCGCGATCAAACCGTTCCTCTTCGTCGCGCTCTGCTGCTGTCGGTGCTACTTCGTTTTTCGCAAATTCGCGCACCATTTTTCGTATCATTTCATGCTCTTCTGTTAATTGGAAATTCATCGTCCTCTCCCCCGCTCATGTTATAGTTGCTTGCTAATGACTAAGCGCTGAATTTCGCTCGTCCCTTCATAAATTTCGCAAATTTTCGCATCGCGGAATAAGCGTTCCACCGGATAGTCTTCGGTGTAGCCGTTGCCGCCAAAAATTTGCACTGCTTCAATTGCATTTTCCATCGCTGCTCTTGACGCGAACAATTTCGCCATCGATGCTTCTTTGCTGCAGGAACGTCCGTTTGTCCGCAAAAAGGCAGCACGATATACTAATAATTTGGCAGCTTCAACCGCTGTCGCCATATCGGCTAATTTAAATGCAATCCCTTGCTGCTCGGCAATTGGTTTGCCAAATTGAACCCGTTCTTTCGCGTAGGCGGTTGCGTATTCGAGGGCAGCTTCGGCAATGCCAAGCGACTGAGCGGCGATGCCGATACGGCCGACATCAAGGTTTGCCATCGCAATTTTAAATCCTTGCCCTTCTTCGCCTAATAAATTTTCTACTGGTACTTTCGCATCTTCAAACGAAATTTGTACCGTTCGTGAACCGTGTAAGCCCATTTTCTTTTCGTCTTTACCAATGATAAAACCTGGTGTATCTTTTTCGACGATAAAAGCAGAAATGCCACGGCTTCCGATTTCATCTGGATTCGTGCGGGCGAATACGATGTACGTACCCGCTTCGCCGCCGTTTGTAATAAACACTTTTGAACCGTTTAAAATGTAATAGTCGCCTTGGCGAACCGCTTTCGTTTTTAGACTTTTCGCGTCAGAACCAGCGCTTGGCTCGGTAAGGCAAAAAGCGCCAAGATATTCCCCGCTCGCAAGCTTTGGCACGTATTTTCGTTTTTGTTCCTCTGTCCCGAAATAGAGGATTGGATTGGTGCCAACGGACGTATGCACCGATAAAATGACGCCGACGGTTGCGCTGACTTTTGAAATTTCATGAATGGCAATGATATATGATGTAAAGTCCATGCCGGCGCCGCCGTATTCTTCTGGAATCGTAATGCCCATTAACCCTAGTTCCGCCATTTTTTTTAAAATGGGGCGAGGAAACTCCCCTTTTTCCATCCGCTCGACAAATGGAGTAATTTCGCTCGCCGCAAATTCACGTACCATGTTGCGCATCATTTCTTGCTCTTCTGTGAAACGTAAATTCATGTATGCCACCTTCTTTGCTGTCCGTTTATTCGTACGTATAGAACCCTTTACCAGTTTTTCTGCCTAGCCAGCCTGCTTTCACGTATTTACGCAACAGCGGGCACGGGCGATATTTATCGTCCCCAAATCCTTCATGAAGCGTTTCCATAATGTATAAGCACGTATCAAGGCCGATAAAATCAGCAAGCGTCAACGGCCCCATCGGATGGTTCATGCCAAGTTTCATCACTTCGTCAATTGCTTCTTTCGTTGCCACCCCTTCGTATAGGGCGTAAATCGCTTCGTTAATCATCGGCATTAAAATGCGGTTCGAAATAAAGCCTGGAAAATCATTCACTTCCACCGGCACTTTATTTAATTTGCGCGTCATCGCTTCGATTGTTTCATATACTTCCGGTGCGGTCGCAAGCCCACGAATAATTTCGACGAGCTTCATCACTGGCACAGGGTTCATAAAGTGCATGCCGATGACTTTTTCTGGCCTCTTCGTCGCTGCTGCAATTTCCGTAATTGGAAGGGACGACGTATTTGTTGCTAAAATCGTATCCGGCGGGGTAATCTCATCGAGTTGCGCAAACAGTTTCGTTTTTACTTCCATGTTTTCGACAACCGCTTCAATGACTAAATCGACTTCGCGTGCATTGTGCAAATCGACCGATGGCGTAATGCGCTGTAAAATGTTTGCTTTTTCTTCTTCCGTCATTTTTCCTTTTTCGACTTGGCGCGTTAAGTTTTTCCTAATTGTCGCAAGCCCGCGCTCGACATATGCTTCTTGTAAATCATGCAAAAACACATCATACCCTGCCATCGCACATACTTGGGCAATGCCAGATCCCATTTGACCAGCACCGACTACCATTACTTTTTGAACGTCCATCCTCAAATCCCCCATCTACTGATTTTTCCTCTATCGTATTCGTTAATCGACTTGAACCATGATGGCATCGCCTTGACCACCACCGCTACAAATCGCTGCGATGCCAAGCCCTCCGCCGCGGCGTTTTAATTCGTGAATGAGCGTGATAATGATGCGTGCACCGCTTGCGCCGATTGGGTGTCCTAGCGCAACTGCTCCGCCGTTGACGTTCACTTTCTCTGGATCAAGCCCTGCAATGTGGATGCTCGCGAGTGCGACTGCGGCGAACGCTTCGTTAATTTCAAACAAATCAATATCTGCCGCTGTTTTTCCCGTTTTCCGTAATAGCTCGTTAATGACAATCCCTGGTGTTTTTGGGAAGTCTTTTGCTTCGACCGCAATCGATGCGTGAGCGACAATCGTTGCGAGCGGTGTTCTTCCTTCGCGTAGCGCCCGCTCTTCGCTCATTAGCACAAGCGCAGCTGCCCCATCATTAACACCCGGAGCGTTTCCCGCAGTAATTGTTCCTATCGGATCGAATACTGGGGAGAGCTTCGCTAATTTCTCAAGCGATGTGTCTTTGCGTGGCGATTCATCGTCTGTTACAATGAGCGGTTCGCCTTTTCGTTGCGGAATTTCGACTGGGACAATTTCTTCGGCAAACACCCCTGCCTCGATCGCAGCGATCGCCCGCTGATGGCTCCGATATGCCCACGCGTCTTGCGCTTCGCGGGAAATTTCTAGTTCTTTTGCGGTTTCCCCGCCGTAAATGCCCATATGCACCCCAGTAAAGCTGCACGTTAATCCGTCATATACCATTAAATCTTTGACCGTCGAATCGCCCATGCGCAATCCCCAGCGTGCTTTCGGCAACACATACGGCGCATTGCTCATCGACTCCATTCCGCCAGCCACGATTACTTCCCCGTCACCTGCACGAATAATTTGGTCTGCTAATGTGACACTACGCATCCCAGAAGCACATACTTTGTTGATCGTTTCTGTACGCACTTCCCATGGAATTCCGGCGTAGCGAGCGGCTTGCCGGGAAGGAAGCTGCCCTTGTCCCCCTTGCAGAACCGTGCCTAAAATCACTTCGTCTACTTGTTCAGCGCTTACATTTGCACGCGATAACGCTTCTTTTACTGCAATCCCTCCTAACTGAGCAGCAGTAAACGTACTTAAACCTCCACCAAATTTCCCAAATGGTGTGCGTACTCCGCTTAAAATGACCGTTTTCCCCATCATTCTCTCCCCCTAAAAAATATATAGACGCTCCAACGTTGCCAACAAAGCTACCGCTCGAGCGAAAGAAAGCGATTACAAATCACCGACTGAACGTTCGCTCAGTATTTATCGTTAGGAGAAAGGTGCTTTTGCACACCTTCTCCTTCTATTATACTCACTATTTTAAAAAATACGAATTATTTATGCAATTTTTTTTATGAAGCAACTTCTTTTTTGTCCCCAAACACGGCTTTTTCTAACAATTCCGCAATGTCATACGTCGCGACTTTGTCCTCCACCTCTTTCGCTTTCGTTCCATCGCTTAACATCGTTAAGCAGTACGGACAGCCGGAGCTGATGACGGTTGGGTTGACCGCTAACGCCTGCTCCGTGCGTGCGACGTTAATTCGCGTGCCTGTCGTTTCTTCCATCCACATTAAGCCGCCACCCGCACCGCAGCACATTCCTTTTTCGCGGTTGCGTTCCATCTCCACAAGTTTCACACCAGGAATCGCTCGTAAAATGTTGCGCGGCTGCTCGTACACTTCGTTGTAGCGGCCAAGATAACAAGAATCGTGGAAAGTAATCGTTTCGTTTACTTCGTATTTCGGCACTAGTCGCCCTTCTTCCACAAGCTTCGCTAACAATTCGGTATGATGGTACACTTCTGCTTCGAAGCCGAAATCTGGGTATTCGTTTTTAAACGTGTTGTACGCATGCGGGTCAATCGTGACGATTTTTTTCACGCCGGCTTTTTCAAATTCGGCGATATTATTTGTCGCTAGTTCTTGGAATAAAAATTCGTTCCCTAACCGGCGCGGCGTATCGCCAGAGTTTTTCTCTTTATTGCCTAAAATCGCAAATTTGACGCCTGCTTCGTTTAATAAACGAGCGAAGGCTAACGCGATTTTTTGGCTACGGTTGTCAAACGACCCCATCGAGCCAACCCAAAATAGATATTCGAATTCTTCGCCTGCCTTTTGCATTTCTTTCACGGTTGGAATATGCACGTCTTCACGCAATTCGCGCCAGTTTTCTTTTTCTTTTCGGTTGAGTCCCCACGGATTGCCTTGGCGCTCGATATTCGTCATCGCCCGCTGTGCATCCGCGTTCATTTTTCCTTCTGTCAAGACGAGGTAGCGGCGAAGGTCGATAATTTTATCGACATGTTCGTTCATGACTGGACATTGGTCTTCGCAGTTGCGGCATGTCGTACAGGCCCAAATTTCTTCTTCTGTGATGACATCGCCAATTAAGCTTGGCATTTCCACCGTAGCCGCTTGTTCTCCATATCCTGCAAACGCAAGTTGGTTGCCTTTGGTGTTTTTAAACGCAAATACCGGCACCCAAGGCGCTTTTGAGGTGACCGCTGCTCCTTTTTCGGTTAAGTGGTCACGCATTTTTAAAATCAAGTCCATTGGGGACAACATTTTTCCTGTTCCTGTCGCAGGACACATGCTTGTACAGCGACCGCATTCGACACAGGCATATAAATCAATGAGCTGTGTTTGCTTAAAGTCTTCAATTCTCCCGACGCCAAACGACTCTTGCGTTTCGTCTTCAAAATTAATTTTTTCTAGTTTCGGACGCGACAATCGGCTAAAAAAGACGTTCACCGGTCCTGCGATTAAATGCGCGTGCTTCGATTGCGGAACGTACACTAAGAAAGTAAGCAAAATTAATAAGTGTACCCACCAAGCGACGTAAAAGAGAACAGCCGCCCCTGTTTTTCCGACCCAAGAAAACGCTCCGGCGACAAGGGAAGCAACTGGCTCGCTCCATGTTGCGCCTTCCCCATGCCAAATCATGCTCATACCGTTTCCGAATAGTACGGAAAGCATTAACCCACCGATAAAAATTAACACAAGCCCTGCTTTAAAATCACGTTTTAAACGGACAAGCTTTTCGATGTAGCGGCGGTAAAACGCCCAAAAGACAGCGATCAAAATAAGTAATGTCACAATTTCTTGGAAAAACGTAAAGCCTGGATAAAGCGGTCCTAGTGGAAGATGGCCGCCCGGAACGAGTCCTTTAATAATAAAATCAATCGCTCCAAACTGGACGAGAATAAACCCGTAAAAAAAGATGACGTGAATCAAGCCGCTTTTTTTGTCTTTTAACAACTTTTTCTGCCCAAACACATTCACCCAAATGTTTTCGAGGCGCTCTTTTACTTTTTGGTCAAACTCGACTTTTTTGCCTAGCTTAATATAGGCGATGCGCGTTTTCACCAAATACACAAACAAATGAACTGCGTAAGCGGTTACAAACAAAAATGCAAGAAAATTAAGAATCAGTAACGAATTCACCATGTAACTCCCCTTTCCCCCTTTATGGCACTAAAGAAAAAATATTAACAACAAAAGGAATTTTCAGAATTATGCCCCTTGATTTTATTTTAATTATGAATGAGCATTCAGTCAACAACGTTTTTGCTGGAGAGCATGTTAATTTTTTTCATAACGGGTACATTAATGACATAATGACTTATCACACAGGAGGGATGTATCGTGATATGGGTTGTTGCCATATTGCTGCTTATCGTTCTCGATGAGTGGCTCGGTCGCCGCCGAAAGCGACATGCTCCAAAAAAAGAATATCCGCTGCGGCAAAGCAACATAACGTTGTTTACGAACGGACAACATTTATTCGCCGATTATTTCCTGGAAATAAAAAAGGCAACGCACCATATTCACGTTTTGTTCTATATTGTCAAAACGGACGACATTAGTCAACAGTTTTTTTTCTTTTTACAACAAAAGGCAAAAGAAGGGGTCGAGGTACGGTTGCTTGTCGATTGGGTTGGCGGTTTTAGGCTATCACGGAAAACGATTCGCTCCTTAAAGGAAAGTGGGGTGCGCTTTGCGTTTAGCCAAAAACCGTCATTCCCGTATTTTTTTTATCAGCTCAACCGTCGCAACCATCGAAAAATTACAGTCATTGATGGAAAAATCGGCTATATCGGTGGTTTTAATATCGGGAAAGAATATATTGGACAAGATACCGATTTTGGCGATTGGCGGGATTACCATTTGAAAATAAACGGAGAAGGAGTCATGGATTTACAGACGCAATTTTTGACAGATTGGAAAGCTGCAACGGCAGAAGTGTTGCAGCAGGAAACGCGGTATTTTCCAGAATTGCCGCGTGGAACGATCGTTCATCGGTTCATCGCGACAAACGGGAATGGACTAGAAGAAGATTTTGCTCACCTTATCCGCCAAGCGAAGCGAGAAATTATTATCGGTTCACCGTATTTTATTCCAAGCAAAAAAGTGATGAAAGCACTAATCGATGCACTGAAGCACGGCGTAGCGGTGACCATTCTTGTGCCGCTAAAAGCAGATCATCCGTTGGTAAAAGAAGCAGCCCTCCCGTACTTCTATCGATTGTTGAAACACGGTGCGCACATTTATCGGTTTTACCAAGGGTTTTATCATGCCAAAACGATTATTATTGACGACGATGTATGCGATATCGGCACAGCGAATTTTGACAAACGGAGCTTTTTTCTGAATGGGGAAATGAACTGCTTTATTTACGACCGAGCGTTTACGCAACAAATGAAGCACGTCATCCGATATGAACTGTCCCGTTCAGAACGATTGACGCTCGATTGGTGGAAAAAGCGGTCAGTATGGGAGCGGGGAAAGGAGTCCATCTCTGCGCTTCTTGAGCGATGGTTATAAAAAATAACCTTTTTTACAAACAATATGGCTCTAGTTAGAAAACCATCCTTTTTATCGATTGGAACAAATCGATAAAAGGGATGGTTTTTTTCTTTACCTCAAAAAAGCAACTAAAAACAAGCGCTCATATGAACACTTTTGAGTCAACCCCTTTTTTGGTTCATCGCCACAAAGTGTACTTGATAAGTAATGGACTTCACCGATTGAAGACTCGGTATAGATAAGTTTTTTATTTGTATTTCTAGGTGCAAGTAGAACAAAATCAAATTTTTATTAAAAAATTAAACTCGACTTTCGGTGAAGAGCCGATTCTTATTTAAGTATGTTAAAAATCAGTAAAATACACCCCTTAAAAAAGCGAATTCCTCCCCCTTCTACTCCTTCCACTCGTTGAAGTGGGGGCTCCTGTGCTAAAAAAACTCATTCATTAATCAAATATCGTTACCATTGTTCGATTTTCCGTAAACCTTACGTACTAACAAAATTAATAAGACTGTGTTAATGGTTGTACAAATTCCGATATATACTACACCTAAATAACCCGTTAAAAAGAATCCCGCCAATCCAGAAAAAAAGATAATTAGAAATAGGAAGGGGAAACCCATATCTCATCCCTTTCTTTAATTAAGTCATAGAGAGAATAGAATGCTAACATCCTTTGCTTCTTTCACTTGTTGCGCTCCACTTATACTTATATTACCTGTATAAATATTGATCGAATATGAACTTACCCCAAAATAAACGTGGCTATAATGACCGTAAGCATTGGCTTCATTATTATTGGGAGTTGATTTTTTTACATTAAAATACATATACCCTCGATGATTGGTTGGCGGAGCATTAGTACCAATGCCTCGTATATCTATTTTAAATGCGATTCCAGACGAATTTTGAGCATCTGGATAGTATAAATTATCAGAGTGAGTGCCTACTCCGTCATCCCACAAATACTTAGCAAAAGCCGTCCCAGGTATTTGAAGTACATGTGTGGAGTGAGAAATAGCTAAAGTGTCAACCAGTTTCCATGTTGGGCTAGTTAACCACTGGAAAGAGTTTTTTAATTGTACCTCCCCTGTATATCGACCGTAAGAATCATATATTTTAGTAGATGTTAAGGTTAATTTAATCCATCCACTATCTGCAGTTGCCGCTACATTTATATTTTCTGTCTTGAATTTACCTTCTTTTCTTATTTCAGCAACAGCCGTTTCTTCGTCGTACTCTATCATCCCTAATTTTGTTACTTTATAATACTTAGTTACTTTATTCTCTAGCTTACCGCTTAGATCTTTAAATTTCTTATATTCATCGTAAGTCATGTTAGCCAATTCATCGTCTGTAAATCCAAATTCATAAAATCTTTCTTTTTCACTCTTGTTCCAGTAAATTTTTTCATTAGAAGCAGCTGAAGCGTGGTTAGATGACAGCAAGATTACACAGAACCCAAAAGTAAGTATAGGAATAAAATTCCTAATAAATCTTAAAAAACTCATCTCATTCCCCCTCTAAATTACAATTGATCCTTTCCCAAAATTTGCGCCCGATTTTTTACAACATACCTTGCTTACACTCGAAAGAAGATATTAAATAAATTAATGATTTATGCATACCCTTGTTCAGTAAAACCTATCACCTGTCAAGCGCACTTTGTGGTGATGAACCTTATAATTTGAATATTAAAAAAAATAAAAAAGTATGTCAATTGTTTTTTGTTATATTTTACTTTAATTTAATAAAATAACCAGTATAAACTTACAACCAAAATACAAAAAAGACATGAATCCGCTCTTTAGTAAGGAAGTTCATGTCTCATGTAATGCTGCTCTGTTTCCAAATTTTCAAATGATGATTTTTTTAAATAGATTTCACTCATCTCCAAGAGGAAAATCAGATGGATACAAATAATCTGTTATTCTTCATCCACTTTATTTTTTTAACTTTTAGACAGTCCAAAATACTTTCGACTCTCCTCAACGTTTTACTTCCATAACGTGCTAATCCATTCAAATGCTTTCATGCCTAAATAGACGCCGACGATGCCGGAAATGCCTGCAAGCGCTGGCGGTGCCGGAATCGGCAAGCGGAATAACGTAAATAAAAAGCCAACGACCATACCGGTCAATAGTGATAAAATAATTTCTTTCATCGTAAAACATCTCCTCCATTTTTCCGCTGTCCCACTTTTTCGACAAATATCTACTCCTATCGACAGCCATTACCCATCTTATCATACTCTTTTTCAAATGGGGAGGCAAAAAAAGTGGATATATTTGCCTAACACAAATATACCCACTTTTCTTATTTATTATTATATTTCAAAAACGATGTCACATTTTTTCCGGTGCCGACACGCCGATTAATTGCAGAGCGTTTTGCAGCGTGATTTGCACGGCTTTCACTAACGCTAGGCGTGCTTGGCTTTTTGCCACGTTTTCTTGGTCGATGACTTTCTCCGCATTGTAGAAGCTATGCAACGCTGACGCCAGCTCAAAAATATAGTTTGTCACGCGATGCGGGGTGCGCTTAAGCGCAGCTTCCGCTACCGCAGCTGGAAATTCGCCAAGTTTTTTCAACAGCTCGATTTCTTTTTCCGACTGGATATACTCTAGCTGCAATTCGCCTTCATAAGATAGATTTTGCTCCTCTCCTTGGCGAAGAATGCTGCACACGCGCGCATGTGCATATTGCGCATAATACACTGGGTTTTCGTTCGATTGCGAAACGGCTAAATCCATATCAAAATCTAAATGCGTATCGCTTGAACGCATCGCAAAGAAATAGCGAGTGGCGTCTAATCCGACTTCTTCCATCAAATCGCGCATCGTGACCGCTTTACCGGTCCGTTTGCTCATTTTGACTTTTTCCCCGTTTTGATACAAGCTGACAAGCTGAATAATTTCTACTTCTAGAACGTCTGGATCATAACCGAGCGCCGCAATCGCTGCTTTCATGCGCGGAATGTAGCCATGGTGGTCCGCGCCCCAAATGTTAATCAGCTTTGTAAATCCGCGCTCAAGCTTGTCTTGATGATACGCAATATCCGGCAACAAATACGTATACGAGCCGTCTTGTTTAATCAACACGCGATCTTTATCGTCGCCAAACGTCGTCGAACGGAACCATGTCGCCCCGTCTTGTTCGTAAATGTGCCCTTTTTCGCGCAATGCTTGTAACGCTTTTTCGATTTTTCCGTTATGGTACAGCGACGTTTCGGAATACCATACGTCAAAGTTTACACGGAAATCGGCTAAATCTTTTTTAATTTTTTCCATTTCATAGGCGAGCCCGTATTCGCGGAACTGTTGCAGCCGCTCCGTTTCCTCCATTCCAACGAACTTATCGCCATGTTCTGCCGCTAGCTTTTTCCCTAACTCGATAATATCCTCGCCGTAATAGCCGTCTTCCGGCATCTCTTTCTCGATACCGAGCGCTTGGAAATAGCGAGCTTCAACCGACTTCGCCAAGTTGGCAATTTGATTGCCGGCATCGTTAATATAATATTCGCGCGTCACGTCAAATCCGGCTTTTTCTAGAATATTGCACAACGAGTCACCGACCGCTGCCCCGCGCGCATGGCCTAAATGCAAGCTTCCGGTCGGGTTGGCAGACACAAATTCGACTTGCACCTTTTGCCCGTTGCCGACGTTTGTTTCTCCATACGACGCTCCTGCTTCTAAAATGGTCGGAATTAAATTCGTTAAGTACCGGTTGTCCATGTAAAAGTTAATAAAGCCCGGGCCTGCAATGTCAATTTTTTTGACGGAAACAGCGTCTTGGTTAAAATGACGAACGATTTCTTCGGCAATCACGCGCGGCGCTTTTTTCGCAACGCGGGCAAGCTGCATCGCCATATTCGTCGAATAGTCACCGTGCGCTTTTTCGCGCGGCACTTCTAAAATGATGTTCGGTAGTTCCCCTTCTGCGACAAACCCTGCTTTAAAAACAGCCTGCTTAATTTCTTCTTTCAGCTTTTCTTTCATTTGTTCCACGATATTCATCTTCGTTCCTCCCTAAATAAAATCGTTACTTTATACCGGCCAGCATCCCGATCTGCTAGCTGCAATAGGTAAGAAAAAAATAGATGGCCTTTTTTCGCTTTTTCATTGTATTGGTACCGCACTTCATCTGTTTTTGTTTTCAACAACCATCGCGCCATTTCGTTTTCATACGTCCCGACCGTTTCTTTATGCTTTCGGAACGTATGGCGCATTTGCACCGCGCCAGAACGAAGGACAACAACTTCGTCTTCGTGAATTTTTAACACATTTTTTACCGTTCGACCTTCATATTGCTCGTTAAATGTTAAATAGACCGTATCCCCTTTTATGTAGTATAAACCATTTGCTTCAACGACAACAATTTCTTTTCGCAAACCGTCGCGAATTTCCGTGACTTGCTTCAGCAAAATCGGCGTTCCGTTCGTTTTCTCCATCGTTTCACACCTTGCTATATGAACTCTCATTAAGTATAAGAAAAGCCCGCAACACATGCAATAGGCGGCCTCGAGAAAGAGACCGCCTTGACCTTTTTATGATTTTAAGTTTTTCACCACGTTCCACGCAAAGCTAAGCACGCCAAGCGTGACGAGAACGCCGCCAGCGGCAGTAATCGGAATCCATGATTCGTGGCCGGAAACGACAAACGCAAGACTAATCATCATGACCGGCAACCCGATATTATGAAGCCAAAAATGTGCTTTTGCCCATGTCGTCGCCGCTATTTGTGGAAATAAATGATAGATAATACCAGCAAGCGTCAGCGCTGTCCAGCCAAGTAGGTTGATATGAACGTGCACAGGCGTGAGTGTAAATGAGTGTACGATCGACATATAAAGACCTAAGCAAACCCCGACCGCAAAATAAACGGCAGAAATTTTGATTAAGCGAACCCCCATCATCTCCCCTCCTTTCTCCTATTGGCAAAATGGAAACCGTACTTTACTATATGTGTCCCCTCCTTGTCCTATGTCAAAAAAAAATCCCCGTCCTTTCAGACGGAGATTGGCATTATTTCCGTTTTTGGACCCAACCAAGAAGCATTTCGCGCACGAGTTTGCTTGCTGTGTTGGCTGTTTGTTCGGAATGGTCGTATACAGGCGCGACTTCAACCAAGTCGGCACCAACGACGTGCACATCAGAACGAGCAATTTCGTGAATTGCCGCGAGCAATTCTTTTGACGTAATACCTCCCGCATCTACTGTGCCTGTGCCTGGTGCATGCGCTGGGTCTAGTACATCGATGTCGATGGTGACATATACCGGACGACCAGCAAGCGTTGGCAACACTTCTTTTAACGGCTCTAATACTTCAAATTTGGCAATATACATGCCGTTTTGTTTCGCCCACTCGAATTCTTCTTTCATTCCTGAACGAATGCCGAAGGAGTATACGTTTTTTGGTCCAATAAGCTCCGCAATTTTCCGAATAGGCGTCGAGTGCGACAGAGGCTCTCCTTCGTAATGCTCGCGCAAATCGGTGTGCGCATCCATATGAATAATCGCTAAATCGGGATATTTCTTATATACTGCCTTCATCACCGGCCACGACACTAAATGCTCGCCGCCAAGACCAAGCGGAAATTTACCTGCCGTTAAAATGCGGTCCACGAACTCTTCAATCATGTCTAGGCTGCGTTGCGCGTTGCCGAACGGAAGCGGGATATCGCCTGCATCAAAATATTTCACTTCCTCAAGTTCGCGGTCTAAATACGGGCTGTACTCTTCGAGACCGATCGATACCTCGCGAATGCGTGCTGGACCGAAACGAGAACCTGGGCGGTAGCTAACCGTCCAGTCCATCGGCATCCCGTAGATGACCGCTTCGCTTTCTTCAAAGTTTGGATGGCTTTTAATAAAGACGTTGCCAGAATACGCTTCATCAAATCGCATAAAAAATCCCCCTTATTTCACTAAATCAGCGACAAATTTTGGCAACACAAAGCACGCTTTATGCAGCTCTTTTGTGTAATACTTCGTGTCAATGTCATGGAAACGGGCATCGCTGACTGCTAATGGATCGTATTTTTTCGAGCCCATCGTAAACGTCCACATGCCGCTTGGGTATGTCGGAATGTTCGCGATATAAAGGCGTGTAATCGGAAAGATTTCACGTACATCGCGCTGCACCGTACGAATTAAATCCGCTTTAAACCAAGGGTTGTCTGTTTGTGCCACGAAAATACCGTCCTCTTTTAGCGCTTTCGCAATGCCCGCATAAAACCCTTTCGTAAACAAATTCACCGCTGGGCCGACTGGCTCTGTGGAATCGACCATGATGACATCGTATTCGTTTTCGCTTTGAGCAATGTGCATAAAGCCGTCATCGACTTTTACTTCCACGCGTGGGTCGTCTAGCTTCCCAGCGATTTCTGGAAGGTATTTTTTCGAATACTCGATCACTTTTCCATCAATTTCGACTAGCGTCGCTTTTTTTACGCTCGGATGTTTCAACACTTCGCGAATCACACCACCGTCTCCGCCACCAACGACAAGCACGTTTTCCGGATTCGGATGTGTAAAGAGCGGCACATGGGCAACCATTTCGTGATAGACGAACTCGTCTTTTTGCGTCGTCATGACCATGCCGTCTAAAATAAGCATATTTCCGAACTCTTCCGTTTCGACCATATCAAGCTTTTGGAATTCCGTCTGTTCTGTATGTAAAGTGCGTTTAATTCGTGCTGTAATTCCAAAATGTTCCGTCTGCTTTTCTGTAAACCATAATTCCATGTGTAAACACCCTTTCTTTTATTCATTCACATGCCTTTATTTTAGCCTTACAAAGAAAAACTAAACATGAAAAAGTATAGAGCAATCTAGCAAAATTTCAAGTAAAAGTTGCTAGAAAAATGTTTAAAATGGGAAAAATCTTTTCATACTAACTATAACAAACGATTGATGAGGTGAGAGAATTGGAGCTCATTCCAGGTAGCCGGTTTCGCGGAACAGTCAAATATATACGGGCGTTCATCTTTATTAGCCTCATCCTCACCTTTCTATTTGCCGCTTGTATTACAGCCATTATCGCGTTGGCAAAATGGGAAGGCGCACCACCGTTAGCGGTGCCACAAACAACGGTGTTTTATGCTGATGATGGCACAAAAATCGGGGAAAGTGATAATGGACAAACGCGCTATTGGGTGGGCTTGCACGACATGTCTCCTGCTATTATTCATGCGACCGTTGCCGTCGAAGACAGAAAGTTTTTCGACCATTATGGATTTGATATAAAGCGCATCGCTGCTGCGGTTATTGCTGATATAAAAGCGATGCGGAAAGTGCAAGGGGCAAGCACCATCACCCAGCAATATGCACGCAACTTATTTTTAACATTAGATAAAACATGGTTACGAAAACTGCAAGAAGCACTATATACGATCCGGCTTGAAGTAAACTATACAAAGCAAGATATTTTAGAAGGCTATTTAAATACGATTTATTACGGTCACGGAGTGTACGGGGTAGAAGCTGCCGCCCGCTATTATTTTGGGAAATCAGCAAACAAATTGACATTAAGTGAAGCAAGCATGCTAGCTGGCATTCCGAAAGGACCGTCGTATTATTCGCCGTTCGTCAATGAAACGAGAGCAAAGCAACGCCAAAAAATGGTGTTACAAGCGATGGTGGCAAGCGGCTATATTAGTAAAAAAGAAGCGGAACAGGCGTACCGCACACCGCTTTTGTACTCGCATCATCACGAAATGGTCCAAAAACCAATCGCTCCTTATTTCCAAGATACTGTAAAATACGTATTACGGACAAAAATCGGACTCGATGAACGAACGATTGAAATGGGAGGATTGCGCGTCTATACATCATTAGATCCGAACATGCAAGCAATCGCTGAGCAACAAATCCAACAAATTATTGATCCATCATCCGCTATTCAAGCAGCATTAGTCGCGATGGATCCACGAACGGGGGAAGTAAGGGCGCTCGTAGGTGGACGAGATTATGAAAAAAGTCAGTATAACCGCGCGATACAAGCTGAGCGGCAACCTGGATCAACGTTTAAACCGTTTCTCTATTATGCGGCAATTAAACAAGGATTTACGCCATCCACGGAAATGCGTAGCGAGTTGACGACATTTACACTTGATGACGGCTCGACGTATACGCCACATAACTACAACAATTACTATGCAAACGATACGATTACGTTGGCGCAAGCAATTGCATTATCGGATAACGTATTTGCGGTGAAAACGCATTTGTTTATCGGGGAAGACCAGCTTGTGGAAACAGCGAAAAAACTCGGCATTACGAGCAAGCTGAAAAAAGTACCGTCACTTGCGCTCGGAACGTCGCCGGTAAAAGTGATTGACATGGTCACCGCCTACGGTATTCTTGCCAATGGCGGCAAAAAAATCGAACCGGTCTTCATAAAAAAAATCGTCAACTATCGTGGGGAAACCATTTACGAAGCAAAGCAACACGAGGAACCAGTGCTCGACGAAGACGCTGCTTTTGTCACGACCGAGTTAATGACCGGCATGTTCGACCCAAAATTAAACGACTACACAACGGTCACTGGGCAAACAATCGCAAGCGACATCACCCGTCCTTACGCTGGAAAATCAGGGACAACAGAAACAGATAGCTGGATGATTGGCTACGCGCCACAGCTTGTTGCCGGCGTCTGGACTGGGTATGACCGCGGAGAAAAAATGACGAAACCAGCGGAAAAACAATACGCGAAAAAAATTTGGGTGCAGTTCATGGAAAAAAGTTTGCAAAAAGAACCTGTAAAATCATTTACTCCAACAAAGGGGGTCGTCGGTGTATACATCAACCCTGACAATGGAAAGCTCGCTACGGACGCCTGTCCTGTGAAACGGCTCACGTACTATATCACGGGCACAGAACCGACCGAATATTGTACCGAACACATGCAGAAAAAGAAGAAAAAGAAAGAGCATAGAGAGAAATCAAGCAATTGGTTGGAAAAACTGTTCGAATGGTTTTGAATATGGAAATAAGGAAAAACCTCAAGCGTTCGCTGCTTGAGGTTTTTCTTGTCCTAGTTTTATTGTGTTATGCATGTAGGTTTAGTTTACTCCGTTTCCAAAAAAAGCTCAAGTCCTTGTCTGTATACGTTCACAAAACCGTCACACTTATGGATAAATATACCTATTCTCCTAAACCAACCTTTAGTTCCTCGCTCGAACGGTTCCACATCTCGATGTCGTGCTGCTGTAAAAACGACGCCAACACTTGTTTTGATTTTTCGTCCATATGGTCGACGATAATGCGCCGCTTCAACGATTTATCGAGCTTATTGACGTGATCTGGAAGCAATTTATACCCTCTCCGTGCTTCGCGGTCGACGGTCATTTCGCACGCTGTCACCCCAGCATAATAAGGACCGGATTCGTTTCGGTCAATCGTTACCCAAACGAGCCAATACGGCTTCCCGTTTGGTACTTCGTCGCGGTTTGGTGTAAATTTAATGCCTTTTTCAACAGCGCTGCGCGCATGCATGGCACCGATATCAACGAACGCATCCCCAGCGTCCACGTCGATAATGACTGGCGATACGTTGTCCAAGCTAAGGACACCGGCGCCAAATCCGCCGTGTCCGGCGGTCGGATCGCTTTTAATAATATTAAATCCCATCGGTTTCTTTTTTTTATCCATCGAACCACCCCTCTAAAAAAAGATTGCGGAAAAGAACGATTGCATCCGTTCAAGCACAAATGGTACCGCTACGCTAAAAATCGGGTGAATCGTATACCGATCAAGCGGTGTCAAAACGAGAATAAGGAAAATAAGCGCTCCGTAATTTTCCCACTGTGTCATTTTTGCCCGCAAATGACGCGGTGACAAGTCTTCGATAATGCGATAGCCATCAAGCGGCGGAAACGGTAACAAATTAAACACAAACAATAGCGCATTGAGCCCGATAAAAATGGAAAAGAACGTTTCAAACCCTGCCGCAAACCAGTCCGGAATGATGTTCATGACACCAAAACGAACCATGCTGTACCAAACGAGAAAGCCGATAGCAGTCAAAAGCAGATTGCTGAATGGCCCAGCCGCTGATACAAGAATCCCAGCTAAACGTGGGTTTTTGAAATGATACGGATTGACTGGCACCGGCTTTGCCCAACCAAAACCAGCCAAAAAAATGAGCAACATTCCCAACAAGTCTAAATGGGCAAGCGGTGACAATGTTAACCGCCCTTGATTTTTCGCCGTCGGGTCGCCGAATTTGTAAGCGACGTACGCATGGGAAAATTCATGAACGGAAAAAGCAATCGCCAGCGCCATCAACACATATGGAATTTCACTTAATGAATACGGTAACAATTGATCCACGCTACAAACCCCTTTTTTTCTTTATTACTTAGTATACCACTATTCGCCTGAAATGGTCGGTTTCATGATACAATAACAATGAAACGTCAAACAAGGAGGAATCGCTATGCCCTACGTAACAGTTAAAATGCTCGAAGGACGGACAGACGAACAGAAAAAAGCGCTCGTTGAAAAAGTAACGGAAGCTGTCGCAGAAACAACCGGCGCACCAAAAGAAAAAATCGTCGTATTTATCGAAGAAATGGCGAAAAACCACTACGCCGTCGGCGGAAAACGACTAAGTGACGAATAATGTACACAGGGTGTCCTTTTGCTTCCGGGACACCCATGACCTTTTGGGCTCTCTTTTCTAAGACTAGCTCTGCACGTAGCCGCGAAGTTTATTGATATACGCATACGCCGCGTTGATTTCTTCTTCCGTATAGCGTTGCTTACTTTTTAACAACACAATTTTTTCTACTACCTCTTCTTTCGGCAAATGCTCAAAATAAAGCACCGTTGAAACCAGCTCTAAAAACCGTGAGTTCTGTTCATTCATATCTTGCAAGCAATCTTGCAAATGCGGCATGTCTAGGTCATAGTGGCACAAAAATTGCTCCCCTGCTTCCGTCAACGTATAGCGGTATTGCACATATCCGCCTTTTTTCTCTTTCGCTTCATGCAAAAACCCTAAATTGCAAAGCTCCTCGATGCGCCACGTTAATTCTTCGGAGTATGGACCGTAAAAATGAAAATCAAATTTCTCATAAAACGGAAATTGCAACTTTTTCGCGATATAAATCATTTTTTGCAACTTTTTTCGCCCGACGATTTCCCCTGACGCTTCCAATACTTTCATCACTTTTGCGTGTTCTGTTAACACCCCGAGTCATCTCCTAACCCTCTAATATTTCTAAAATTTTTTTCTTTGTCGTTCGCTTCGTCGCTCCATCCGATAAAAAATCCGAAGGAAAATATAGTTTATGGTCTGTTCTTCGCTTTCCTGAAATCGCATCTACTAACACCGACTCCCGCGAAAGTTCACGCAGCTCTCCGTTTGGCATTAACAAATAAATCGGCAGCCGCTCGCCTTCCTCGCCCGGCCGGTAAAAATCATACGGTAAATCGGAAGAAGAATCGACGACTAAATAATAGTCCGGGTCGATGCCAATCTTTTTAAATAAGCGACGCAACTCCATCAGTTTTTCCATTTGCTCATTCGTCGGGCTAAATTCCACGTACTTAAAGAGCCGACGATGCACAAAACGGCTGCACAAATCGCGCAAAATCTCATCTTTTTCTTCTTGCCATTGTTGAAAATAGTAGAGAATGACCGCTTCATCTAGCTTTAAATAGTCGGACAAGGTGACATTTCCAGAAAAGAGAGAATAGAAGTGAGTAGGCTCCGTTTGAAACGTATAGCCATTTTCGTATAGTTTTTTCGCCCGATGCAAAATTTTGGTTAAAATCACTTCCGCACTGCGTGTTACAGGGTGGAAATACACTTGCCAATACATTTGGTAGCGGCTCATAATATAGTCTTCGACCGCATGCATGCCACTTCGCTTAATAACGACTTGGTCTTCACGCGGGCGCATGACGCGCAAAATGCGCTCCATATCAAAATTGCCGTAGCTAACACCCGTGTAATACGCGTCGCGCAATAAATAATCCATTCGATCCGCGTCAATTTGGCTCGAAATAAGGCTGACAACAAGCTTATTCGAGTAAGTTTTCGCAATCACTTCCGCCACTTTTTTTGGGAAACCATCCCCCATCTGCCGAAGCACCGCATTTACTTCCGTATCCCCTAAAATAATCGCTTGCGTAAAATCTTCATGATCGAGGCGAAACACTTTTTCAAACGAATGAGAAAACGGCCCGTGCCCTAAATCATGAAGCAATGCCGCGCATAAACATAACAACCGCTCGTTATGATCCCAATGCTCTCTCCCGACAAACACATCGTCGATAATGCGACGAATAATTTCATATACGCCTAGCGAATGGTTAAAGCGGCTATGTTCGGCACCGTGAAACGTTAAATAGGTTGTACCAAGCTGCTTAATGCGGCGGAGGCGCTGAAATTCTTTCGTTCCGATTAAATCCCAGATCAATTTGTCCCGCACATGTATGTATCGATGAACAGGATCTTTAAATACTTTTTCTTCGCTCAATTGTCCTCCGGGATACGCCATTTTATCCCCTCTTCCATTATGAACATATATCCATTATACGCCGTTTTTGGGGGCAAAAAAACGGTTGACTTTCCCTAAAATTAGAAAAAAAATCACCTTTCGCAGTACGGAAGGCGATTTTTAGCTCTTTTTCAACTTTTGCGCGATTTTTTCGATCAATTCATCCTCATTGACAGCTGAAATCGGGCGGTTGTTGACAAACGCGAACGATTTTTTCCGACCAGGTCCGCAATACGACTGGCAGCCAATTTGAATCGTGGCGTTCGGGTCTAGTTTTTTCAGCCGTGGCAATAACGTTTTTACATTCGTCGCTTGACAATCATCACAAACGCGAAATTCATTTGCCATCCTCGCACATCCTTTCCGTATCTTTGCGCTAACGTGTATTCTACCGCTTCTCTTTCGACAATGCAAGCAAGGAAAACTTGCAATTTTTTATTCATTAAATCTCGTATAGATTGTTTTATTTTTGTCCATGCTACTACTAATTCATGATAAAGGTTTGTTCGAAAGGGTGGAAGCTATGAAACAACGACAAGATGCATGGACAGAAGAAGATGATTTACTATTGGCGGAAACGGTGTTAAGGCATGTGCGAGAAGGGAGCACACAGTTGAACGCCTTTGAAGAAGTCGGGGATAAATTGAACCGAACGTCGGCAGCGTGCGGATTTCGCTGGAACGCCGTCGTGCGCAGCCGCTATGAGAAGGCATTACAGCTAGCGAAAAAACAGCGGAAAGAGCGACTCCGCCTGCTCGGAAAAAACCAAGCAGGAAAAAAACGATTGCTGTATACTCCGCCTACTCCTTCACTTGAAGAGTTTGGGGAATTAGTACAATTGAAAGCACCAGAGCCGACAGAACTGACCATCGACCACGTCATTGCTTTTTTGCAGTCCTTTAAATCCAATAACGCTCATGCCGAAGCATTGAAAGCTGAAAACGAACGGCTGCAAAAAGAACTCGATGAATTAGCAGCGAAAAACGAGGAGCTAGAAAAGAAAATTGCTAAACTACAAGAAGACTCGGCTGCGATGATGGAAGAATACGAAACGATGCTTCGCATTATGAACCGCGCGCGAAAAATGACGTTGCAAGAGGAAGAAGAACGACAGACGTTAAAGTTTAAAATGGACAAAAACGGAAATTTGGAGAAAATTGCTGAATAACAATAGCCTGCCTCTTATAAAAAGGGCAGGCTATTTTCATTCCGCTCCACCATTCGCTGCCAATATTGTTCATACAGCGACCATTCTTTTTCGTTTAAGGAAGACGAATAAAGTTCGGCTCCAAACGAACGAAGCGTCTGCAATAAACGAAGCATCATATCCGAAATCGTTAACCGCTCATGCAATAATTCGGACAGTGACGCCATCGTGGCCGGAACGATGCGAGGGTAAGTAAATTTCGTTTCCGCCCCTTGTAAACCGCGCTCGTAAAATTGGCGAATCAATTCGGCGCGTTCCGAACCGCTGCCGTTAACACATACGTAAATTTGGACGGCTACTCCTCGGCGAACACGGCGCTGCGAGATACCAGCGAACTTTTTCCCATCAATGCTTAAATCGTAGCTGCCGGGGCAATAAGAGCCCACAATTTCCTTCGCTTCTATGGTGACCGGATACACCGAAAACATCCGTTTGATTAATTCCCACATCGCTTCATAGCCTTGGTTAATGTCAATTGCTTTTTTGCTTTCTGGCAAAATGAGCGAAATGTTCAGCACTCCAGCATCTAAAACGACAGCAAGGCCACCGGAATTGCGGACGATCACGCGATAGCCTTGTTCTTTTAAGAAAGAAACCCCCTCTTGCAAATGCGGAAGTTTCGTATCTTGAATCCCAAGCACAATTGTATCGTGATGCACCCATGTGCGGACGACCGCATCCGAGCCTCCTTGTCCGACGGACGTACAGAGCGTATCGTCGATCGCAAACGATTGACGAGCATCAAACATTGGTCCGACGTGCGACTGGTCAATAATGCGCCATCTCGGCTGCCGCAACAGTTCTAGTCCCATACATCAATCTCCTTGTTGCTATCTTTATTTCTATTGTAACATAAAAAAACAGAGAGACATTGACTCTCTGTCTTCGGCAATCATTGAGACATGGTACTGGCACACCAGTTATTCGAGTCCTAATTTTTTTCTATTGTCTAAATTCAGCTCCCACAATTCGTTAACCGGAACAATAGATTTTGAACGCAACTCAATTTCTTCTCCTTCTGCCCACAAATACGGATAAATAAGTATTCCTTTATCTCCTGTTGCTTTTCTCACCATATCAGACCAGTTCTCCCATTGGAAGGTTTCGTAAAATCTATTTACATCCCCTGTTAATGTCCAATTGACAAAATCAGAATAAGACATATCAAGGTTTTCCCATTCAAGTGTATCTGGTGCAAGATAGAATACATCACCAATATTCCCTTCAAATGCGCCGCCGTTTATTGCAAAAAAACCTCCTACTACGTCATCCGCCACCAATAGCGAACCCGGTAATCTCATACTTTGACCATTTTCGATCTGATTCCAAGTAGCTAAGTTTCTTGGCAAGCGAGAGTCTCCAGAACCTAGAATTCTGAGCCAGCCGTCATTCACTAAAATTCCTCCTGTATAGTAAACGACTGTTCCTAGCAATGATTTCGTTGTAATCTGCAATTCAAGCAAAATTTTTTGATTTTCTTTACTATTTACAGGGAGTAGTTCAACATGGTTTTTCGCATTTTCCACCCATTCATTCAGTGTTTTCCAAGTTGATTCAGTTTTATCAAAAAGTTCATTGAATGATTTCATAGATTTTACCTACTTTCCGTTTACCCATCTATTCGTATTTTTACTTTTGTACCGTCTGGATATTTTCTGAGCTGATGTCCCATAGATGAACCTGCCCCCCTATTATCAGATGGAGATATAGGTTTAACGCTAGCACCTTTTCCTCCTTCTTTAAACATAGCTGGTGGATATTCATCAAGGTCTTTATCTTTGACTTTTTGATGTCCTTTTAAGGCTTCTTTTCGATTGGTTTTCGCATTCTTACGACTAATAGTTAATGTATCCGGATGTCCATTTTTTATGGATTCTTCTATATGTTGTGCCGCTTCGGGGTACTTACTTCTTGAAATTACAACTTCGCCTGTTTCTTTTGCTGGTTCCTTAGCCCTCCCTGTCTAAACACCTTCACCCCGACTCATTCGCTGGTACAGTCCCTTAGCACTTTGGACAAAGTTGGAATCTCCCGTTGCCGTCAAAGTGGCTCCATGAGTGGCTCCCACAGCAGCGATGGCAGTGGCAGGCGCCCCGACAACGGCTCCTACTCCTGTGGCATTAAGCACCGTGCCACCTGTTCCAACAACAACGAACCCCGTTGTTTCTACCATTCCCGCAAGCGTCGATACCGCATGTCCTACCATCAGACCTGCTTCATATGCAACAGGATGTTTACTATTGTAAGATCGTTGTTGCACAAAATTAAACGTTACATCCGCCAACGCCGCATCGCCTGCGCCTCTAGCAAATTCCACCGCGCTTTCGATCGGGTGTTTCGAAAACTCATGTACCGATTTTTCGATGTTTTTTCCTACTTGCCGAACCGTTCGTATAGGTTTCCATCTTTATTGACCTTCTGAATAGTTAATCAATCTCTCTGAATATTTTTTACCATTTATTGAGTAGTCAATTGTAAACTTGCTCGGTCTAAGGGATTGCCCCTCGTATATAGGTTTCACTTTAACAATCACCTCTTCTCTAGGGTCTTATATACTCCTTATTGTTCAAGTTTGGAATAAGCCTTTGGCTTGCCTCCGACAGTAGAAAAAATAAGTTAAACTCCCCAGTTGCATGTATATATAAGTTGCAATAAAGAATTTCCGATTTTTCGTTTCCGTTTTCATCTGAATACAAACCGATATGATATAACGTGGTGAGTGCTCCGCTGGATGTAAAACAAAATTTCAGCTTATATCCTATAGGTTGGTCTATGGAAAAAGCCTTAGGGAAATAAGCATCAAATATAGCCATCTATTTCTTGCTTTCGTTTCAAAAAAACTTCCAATGCTTTGTTATCACGTTCCATTAATCCATCAAAGTGACTATCATCCTCAACTAATTCTTTATAGCCCCAAATCGCAGTAATATCGAATGCTTTAAAATAATCATAGTACCATTCCACAGGCAAAAGTCGATCAGAAACATCGAAAAGTTCAGAAGGATACCAAGAAGGATAGTTATGCTCCTCACCCTTTATAAGATAATGTAAAGAATCTCTCCACAGACAGACTCCATATACTGTATATACTCTTCCGATTTCTAACTCAAAGACCGTTTCTGTAGAATATCCTATATTCAAGGCTTTCTCAGATATGTCCTTTCCTGTATTTGCTATGCATCTGGCTTTCATCTCTTATCTCCCCTAATTTTTAAACTTAAAGTCATCAAATTGACCTGTTTTTGTGTTTTTCAAATAGTGAATTTCGTGCCCATTCACATTTTGTGCCATCTTAACCCAACCTTCTTCTGCTGGCCAACGAGGGTCAGTCATCCCTTTCCTCATAGGAACTGGCTTACCTGCATTTGGATTCGACATAACTTGTTTCATTGCTAACTGCTCATTTAGATTCTTAGGGGTGGTTCTACCTGTGGATCCTCTGCCTAAAGGTTTAACAAGTACATCATCTACATTTTTTAGAGCATTACCCATCCCCTTAGCAAACTTCTCAGTTTCGTCCGCCCTCTTAACTACTTTCCCCGAAACCCCTTCGCTCCGGCTCATTCGCTGGTACAATTCTTTAGCGCTTTGGACAAAGTTGGAACCTCCCGTTGCCGTCAAAGTGGCTCCATGAGTGGCTCCCACAGCAGCGATGGCAGTGGCAGGAGCTCCAACAGCCGCTCCTACTCCCGTGCTGCTAATCGCGATGCCACCTACTTCTAAGGTCGTGAACCCGACCGTTTCGATCGTCCCAGCTAAAGTCGATACAGCATGTCCCGTCATTTGCCCCAATTCGTAGGCGACAGGGTGCGAGCTGCTATAAGGACGGTGTGCCATATTGTATGTCACATCCTGTAAAGCCGCATCGCCTGCGCCTCTAGCAAATTCCACCGCGCTTTCGATCGGGTGTTTTGAAAACTCATGTACCGATTTTTCGATGTTTTTTCCTACTTGCCGAACCGTTCGCTCGGCGTTTTGTCCTGCATTGATTATACCATGAACAGCCTGCTTAGCGGCATGCTCTGCTTTCTTTTCTAGTTGATGCGCACTGCGTTCGATCGTTTTCTCCGTATCTTTGATCTCTTGCCTTATCTTATGTCCGATCGGATGAACCGCTTCGGACACCGCTTTTTTCACATCGTGAACGACGTGCTTTACCGCTTGCTCCGTCTTCTTTTCCGCCTCGTGGAACGCTTCCCTTGCTTTCTGGCTAATCTGTACCGTATCTTTTGCCACTTGTTTCGCTACATGCTCGACTTTCTTTTCGACCTTTTGAACCGCTTTCTCCGCTTGCTTCACATCGTGGGCAACATGCTTTACCACTTGTTCCGCTTTCTTTTCCGCTTGATGAAAAGCTTCCTTTGCCTTTTGGCTAATGTGCACCGTATCCTTTACGACTTGTTTCCCCACTGGCTCGACTTTCTTTTCTACTTGCTGAACAGCTTGTTGAATGGTCTTCTCTACTTTTTTGATGTCATTGGCGACATGCTTTACCGTCTGCTCTACCTTTTTCTCGACCAAATGCCCTAGTTTGCTTAATGAACCCCAAAAAGACATCTCCCCCGCTCCTTTGACTCTGTCCTTTTGTTTAAACAACGTTCGTTGCTAAGCCATAATCAATGAAAAATACGACCCCTTTCCCACATAATTGGATGATGATTGAATAATAAAAAAAAAAATATCAATTCTGTCAATAAAAATTTTGGTATATCACCTAATGTTTCACATAAAATAAGAGATTGCCCTGAAAGAAAAAACTTTCTCGGACAACCTCCAATCATTTTTATGGCTTGCCTTGAACAGTCGCCTTCGCTTTTCTTATAACGCTTGCGCGGCCGTAATAAGCGCGAGTTTGTAGACGTCTTCAGCGTTGCAGCCGCGTGATAAGTCATTGACCGGCTTATTCAATCCTTGCAAAATTGGACCAACCGCTTCAAAGTTGCCAAGACGTTGCGCGATTTTGTAACCGATGTTTCCTGCCTCTAGGCTCGGGAAGATAAAGACGTTCGCATCGCCTTGAATGATAGAATCCGGTGCTTTCTTTTTCGCCACTGACGGTACAAACGCTGCGTCAAACTGGAATTCCCCGTCGATGACTAAATCTGGCGCCATTTCTTTCGCCAGACGGACCGCTTCAATCACTTTTTCTGTCTCTTGCGATTTCGCTGACCCTTTTGTCGAAAAGCTTAACATCGCCACGCGCGGTTCGATATCAAACATTTTCGCGGTATTGGCGCTTTCTACAGCAATTTCCGCTAAATCTTGGCTATCTGGTGCAATATTAATCGCACAATCAGCAAAAACATACTTTTCGTCGCCACGCACCATAATAAAGACGCCTGACGTTTTACGAATACCCGGCTTCGTTTTAATAATTTGCAATGCCGGACGCACCGTATCTGCTGTGGAATGAGCTGCTCCGCTCACTAACCCGTGCGCTTTGTTCATATAAACAAGCATCGTGCCAAAATAATTTTCATCGAGCAAAATATTGCGCGCTTCTTCGTTCGATACTTTTCCTTTCCGGCGCTCGACAAACGCTGCCACCAGTTCGTCCATTGCTTCGTATTGTTTTGGGTCAATAATTTCAACGTTCGGAAGCGCTACGCCGAGCTCTGCTGCTTTTTGCTTCACTGCCTCCTTGTTGCCAATCACGATTGGGGTTAGCACTTGTTCACTCGCTAAACGGCTGACCGCTGTCAAAATGCGTTCGTCCAATCCTTCTGGAAAAACGAGCGTCACCTTTTTCCCTGCTACTTTTTGTTTTAAACTGGAAAATAAATCGCTCACCTGTTTTCCTCCTTCAAAAAATCATTCACCTACTAGCATACTCTTATCATTTGGAAAAGCAACAAAAGTAACCCCTTACAAACAATAGTCTTTCTATTAAAATAATTCAGTCATTATGATCCGGTATTTGTTTTTTCGAGCGCTCCTTGGGCAAACTATGATATAGTAAAGTTAAATCATACATAAGGAGTTGAAAGCAATGAGTGAAGCAGCACAAACACTCGAAGGCTGGTATTGCCTGCACGATTTCCGTTCAGTCGATTGGGTCGCTTGGAAAACGCTCTCAAACGACGAGCGACAAGCAGCTATTGATGAGTTTTTAGCATTAGTAGAAACATGGGAAACAACCGAAGCGCGCAACGAAGGAAGCCATGCCATTTATACCGTTGTTGGGCAAAAAGCGGACATGATGTTCATGATTTTGCGACCGACGATGGAAGAATTGAACGAAATCGAAACGGCGTTCAATAAAACAAAATTGGCGGAATATTTAGTGCCGACTTACTCATACGTATCAGTTGTGGAACTCAGCAACTACTTGCCGTCTGATGGCAGCGACCCGTATGAAAATCCAGAAGTTCGCCGCCGCCTGTTCCCGATCTTACCAAAAACGAAACATATTTGCTTCTATCCGATGGATAAGCGCCGTCAAGGCAATGACAACTGGTACATGCTTCCGATGGAAGAACGCCGCAACTTAATGCGCGCCCATGGAATGACCGGTCGCAAATATGCGGGCAAAGTCGTGCAAATCATTACCGGCTCGGTCGGGTTTGACGACTACGAGTGGGGCGTCACCCTCTTTTCGGACGACGTGTTGCAGTTTAAAAAGCTTGTCTACGAAATGCGGTTTGACGAAGTGAGCGCACGCTACGGGGAATTCGGTTCGTTCTTCGTTGGAAATAGATTATCAAAAGAAAAAGTAAACGCGTTTCTACACGTATAATGTTCGGGGCGTCAATGGACGTCCCTATTTTTTTGTCATATCCTTCGCTTTTTCCCATATGTATAAAATAAAATCGCTTTTTCTTGTCACCAATTTCCGCTTTTTCAATAGCCTATTATTGTCGAGAAAAAAAATGGGAAGAGGTGACGGAATGGCTGTTGTCGCTTGCAACGATGAAGAAGTAAAGCTGTTGGCGAGGCTAATGCGCGCAGAAGCAGAAGGCGAAGGGCGGTTAGGGATGCTGATGGTCGGCAATGTCGGTGTAAACCGGGTTATCGCAAACTGCCTTGATTTTCGTGGACTTCGTTCGATTCGGCAAATGGTATTCCAAAGCCCTGGTGGTTTTGAAGCGACACAAAAGGGCTATTTTTACCAAGCCGCAAGAGACCTTGATATTCAGTTAGCCCGCCAGGTCATTCGCGGCTGGCGTTATCATCCTGCAACGAATGCGCTTTGGTTTTTTAAACCGGAAGGCGAATGTCCGCCGCAATGGTTTAATCAGTGGAATGTCGGGCGATTTAAGTCACATTGCTTTTACGCGCCGTCGCCGGACAGTTGCCCAAGAGTATATTAAGAGGAGGAGGTTCTCATATGACGTACGAAGAAGAACGCCCACAATATTCGCCATACTCGTATGGCTATTATCCACCATACTACCCAACCGCTTATCCTTATTCCCAACAAATGACCTCGTATCAACCAACGGCTACACCTGGTTTTAGCATGCAACCTACTACATTTGCAACACAACCGCTGACACCGACTAGTCAATTAAGCGCAGGGATGCTACCGCTTGAACAATCGTACATTGAAAATATTTTACGCCTAAACAAAGGAAAAATTGCTACGGTGTATATGACCTTTGAAAACAACCGTGAATGGAATGCGAAAATCTTTCGGGGAGCGATTGAAGCTGCTGGACGCGACCATTTAATTTTAAGTGACCCGCAAACAGGGAAGCGATATTTATTGCCAATGATTTACCTCAACTACGTGACGTTTGACGAAGAAATTGCCTATGAGTATCCGTATGCTGGCGGCGCACCTGGAATGAGTTCATACACTCCTCGCTAAAGCAAAGAGGGCTGAAAACTAGCCCTCTTTATTGTTTGAGCGCCACGTAGGCAACAAGCGCCCACGCGATTAAAAACGCTACCCCACCAAACGGCGTAATCGCCCCGAGCGGTTTGATTTGCGTAACGCTTAACACGTATAAACTTCCTGAAAACAAAACAATCCCTATCACCATCATCCATCCGGCTGTAACAAGTGTGCTAGCATTCGGCCATTTCGCTAATAAAAGCGCGATAACAAACAATCCGACAGCATGAAACATTTGGTAATGTACCGCTGTTTTCCAAATGTCTAAATAGCGATCAGGAATTTTTCCTTCCAATCCATGCGCGCCGAACGCACCGAGCGCCACTGCTAAAAAAGAAGCAATTGCCCCAAGCAAAACGAATACTTTCACTCTTCATCTCTCCCTTGTTAAAAATCTAACAACGACGTGCCGTTGGCATCGTCGCCGATGTCTAGCTTCTTCGGTAATGCGGTTTCCTGCACTACGGTTGTCACCATTTTTTCTTCTAAAATAAGGTCGCAAAGCACACGAACAGCAGCAACATGTTCTCGCATTTGCCGTACGTCGCTTTGTTGCGCCTGCTCCACGAGCGCCGCCATTTTCGCTAAAATCACCGTTACCGATACGTCCAAAACGTTTTCACTCCCATCTTTCTTTTCACGCTGATTCAATGGTATTCTATATATGGGAACATTTCAAGCTGGACGCGCTTTCGACGGAGGGAAAAAACGATGAAGCGAGCATGGTGGAAAGAAGCAGTAGTGTATCAAGTATATTGGCGGAGTTTTTACGACTCTAACGGAGACGGGTACGGCGACTTGCAAGGGGTAATTGAAAAGTTAGATTATATGAAGCACCTTGGCGTCAATGTCATTTGGCTTAATCCGTGCTATGAGTCGCCGGACAAAGACAACGGCTACGACATTGCCGACTACTATCGCATCATGGATAAAGCCGGAACGATGAAAACGTGGGAAACGCTGCTTGACGAAGTGCATAAGCGCGACATGAAACTCATCATGGACCTTGTCGTCAACCATACGTCTGATCAGCATCCGTGGTTTATCGAGTCGCGGTCATCGAAAGATAATCCGAAGCGCGACTGGTACATTTGGCGCGACAAGCCGAATAACTGGCGTTCGTACTTCACACCGTCCGCATGGGAATATGACGAAGCGACCGGTCAATATTACTTTCATTCGTTCGCAGTGGAGCAACCAGATTTAAATTGGAAAAATCATGAAGTTCGAGAAGAAATTTATAACATGATGCGCTTTTGGTTGGATAAAGGCATTGACGGTTTCCGATTGGATGCGATCGCCCTTCTCGCCAAACCAGATGGATTTCCTAACGCAGCCGATCCATACGATATTCGCTATTTGACGAATAATCCAGGACTGCACAACTATTTGCGCGAAATGAATGAGCGGGTATTTAAGCATTATGATATTTTCACCGTCGGCGAAGTCGCATTCGTGTCGCCAGAAGAAGGGCTGAAATACGTCGCAGAAGATCGCCACGAATTGCATACACTGTTTCATTTTGAAGTATGCGATGAAATGCCAAGTTGGGAGCCGCTGCGCTTTAAACAAATTCAAAAACGCTGGTATGATGCGCTATGGGGGAAAGGCTGGAACTCGCAATTTTTAAACAACCACGACCATACGCGCCAAGTGACGCGATATGGAAACGACAAACAATACCGTGTCGAATCGGCGAAATTGCTCGGAACAATGGTGCATACGCTTCCTGGCACGCCATACATTTACCAAGGGGAAGAAATCGGCATGACCGGCGTTCGCTTCCCTTCGATCGATGATTATAACGACATTGCCATGAAAAACAAATATGCCGAAGAAGTCGCGAAAGGACGCGACCCAGAAGAAGTGCTCAAAAGCCTCCAGCCGTTAAGTCGCGATAATTCGCGCACACCAATGCAATGGGACGACAGCGAAAATGCGGGCTTTACGACCGGAACGCCTTGGATTAAAGTGAATCCGAACTATAAAGAAATTAATGTGAAACAAGCGTTAGAAGACTCAAATTCGGTTTACCATTATTACCGAAAACTCATTCAATTACGTAAAATACATCCCGCAATGGTGTACGGTACGTTCCATGACTTTACGGAAAGCGACCCGTATATTTATGCGTATACGCGCGAACTCGATGACGACCGCCTGCTCATCGTGCTTAATCATTGCGACAACCCGAACGACTATGAACTTCCGTCGGCGTTATCGACCTACACGCGCGAACCTTTACTTGGCAACTATGCCGACATTCAGGAAACAGGCGCGGTGTTGCATATGCGTCCACATGAAGCGCGCATTTATCAATTAAAATAGGATGAATAGTGGTGTCCCGAGGGAAGGGACACCTTTTTCATTTATTTAGCCACTTCTTCAAATCGAGCCAACTTCTCTTTTTTTCCAAATACAATGATTAGATCACCCGCTTGCAACACCTCGTCTGAAGATGGGTTACTAATGATTTTCTTGCCGCGCTGAATGGCGACAATTGTGACGCCGTAGCGAGGGCGAATTTCACTTTCCCGCAACAGCCGGTTCGTTAGCGGGGAATGCGGGGATATACGAATTTCTTCCAACGCAAACTCTTCTTCATGGTCATGAAAAATCGTATCGACATAATCGATGCTGACCGGCTTTAAAATCGTCATTGCCATGCGCCGGCCGCTTAAAAAGGACGGATTAATGACTTTATCAGCACCTGCGCGCCGAAGTTTCTCTTCTGTCTCCGGCCGCTCCGCCCGAGCGACAATTTGAATGTTGCGGTTTAATCCTTTTGCCGTCAGCGAAATAAACACATTATCCGCATCTGCCGGTAATGTAGCGACTAATCCTGCGGCACGCTCAATCCCTGCTGCTACCAACACCTCATCTTGGGTCGCATCCCCTTCGATATAAAGAAGCGAGCCATCTCCTTCTAGCCGTTCTACATTTTTCTCCACAACGACGACATGCGTCCTGTTTTTTAGCAACTCACGCACGACTTGTTCCCCCACGCGACCAAATCCGCATACAATAATATGGTTAGACAACGAATCAATTTTTTTCCGCATTTTTCTCCTCCGCACCGTTTTGGAAAATTCCCCTTCCATCATCATTGAGGCGACCGCACCTGTCGCATACGTGACGATGCTAATGCCAATCGGAATAATCAGTAGAGCAAACAGCCTCCCATAAAACGTTTTCGGCACAGTATCCCCGTACCCGACTGTCAAAATAGTCACGACCGTCAGCCATAGTGCATCAAAAAAAGAAAGATGTTCCGAAAGAATAAAGCCAATCGTCCCTGCGCCAATCGCCAGTCCCATCGCCAAAATAGATAAGAAAACAGGTTTTGATGACCGCATAAACATCCCCTTATGTTTGTTTCGCTATAAATTTTAAACAGGAAGTACCAGAAGATTGGTGAACGACCATAGAAGGCAACGCCGCACTTTTAAAGCTATATGTGCGACAGCGGCGGGGAAATTGCCGATCCCATGTGATATAAAAATGTTGATAGCGGCAGCAATCTACTCGCTGTTCACACGTTTTCGATTTGCCAGTCAATCGGTTCCCTCCCTGTCTGTTGAAGAAAGGCGTTCGTTTTCGAAAACGGCCGGCTACCAAAAAAGCCACGGGCGGCGGAAAACGGACTTGGATGCGGCGCTTCGATGATGTAATGGCGTGGGTTGGTGATAAACTCTTTTTTCGCTTGCGCATGACGCCCCCATAAAAGAAAAACAACCGGTTCTTGTTTGGCGTTCACTATTTCAATGACGCGGTCAGTGAAATGTTCCCATCCTTTTCCCTTATGTGAGTTTGCTTCCCCCCGCCTTACCGTTAAAACCGTATTTAACAAAAGCACCCCTTGTTTTGCCCACTTGACTAAATAGCCGTTGTTTGGGATATAACACCCAAGGTCATCGTGCAGCTCTTTAAAAATATTAAGCAACGAAGGCGGCAGCGCCACGCCCGGCTTGACTGAAAAACTTAATCCGTGCGCTTGATTCGGTCCGTGGTATGGGTCTTGTCCTAAAATGACTACTTTCACTTGTCCGTACGGCGTATAATGAAGCGCGTTAAAAATATCATACATATCCGGGTAAATCGTTCGCGTCCGGTACTCTTCTTTTAAAAATTCCCTTAATTTTATGTAGTATGGTTTCGTAAATTCTTCTTGCAATAAAGGAGCCCAATCGTTTTTTAGCACGCTCATTGCTTTTCCTCCTTTCTAACATAAAGGCTACCCTGCTTATAGGATAGCCTTTTCTTTCTTAAAATTGAATTTTTTCTTCTAAGAAACGTTTTAATTCGGCAATTGGTATACGCGTTTGCTCCATTGTGTCGCGGTCGCGAACCGTCACCATCCCGTCTTGTTCTGAATCAAAATCATACGTAATGCAAAACGGTGTTCCGATTTCGTCTTGGCGGCGGTAGCGTTTGCCGATCGAGCCGGATTCGTCGTAGTCAACCATGAAATGTTTCGCCAAATCAGCGAACACTTGCCGTGCACCTTCCGACAGCTTTTTCGAGAGCGGAAATACGGCCGCTTTGTATGGTGCGAGCGCTGGATGCAAGCGCATGACCGTCCGCGTCGTTCCGTCTTCAAGCGCCTCTTCTTCATAAGCGTCGATCATAAACGCCAGCGTGACGCGGTCTGCGCCAAGCGACGGTTCAATGCAATATGGGATGTAGCGTTCGTTCGTTTCTTGGTCGATATAGTGGAAATCTTCACCGGAATGTTCCATATGTTGTTTTAAGTCATAGTCGGTGCGAGACGCAATGCCCCATAGCTCGCCCCAGCCGAACGGAAACTTATATTCAATGTCGGTCGTGGCGTTGCTGTAGTGCGACAATTCTTCTTGCGAATGATCGCGCAAGCGGACGTTGTCTTTTTTCATGCCTAATGACAACAACCATTGCTCGCAAAATTGCTTCCAGTAGTCGAACCAGTGCAATTCTTCGCCTGGCTTGCAGAAAAATTCGAGCTCCATTTGTTCAAATTCACGCGTCCGGAACGTAAAGTTGCCTGGCGTAATTTCGTTGCGGAAGCTTTTTCCGATTTGCGCAATCCCGAACGGAAGTTTTTTGCGCATCGTCCGCTGTACGTTTTTGAAGTTGACGAAAATACCTTGCGCCGTTTCTGGACGAAGATAAATTTCGTTAGCGCTTGATTCGGTAACGCCTTGGAACGTTTTAAACATTAAATTAAACTGACGGATGTTCGTGAAATCTTGGCTGCCGCAATCCGGACAAGCAATGTTGTGCTCTTTTATCAGCTCTTCCATTGTGGAAAACGGAAGTCCGTCGACAATCATTTCGAGCCCTTTTGCTTCTAGGGCATTCTCGATCAGTTTATCCGCGCGATGACGCGCTTTACATTGTTTACAGTCGATCATTGGGTCGTTGAAATTACCTAAATGGCCAGATGCTTCCCATGTTTTCGGGTTCATTAAAATCGCTGCATCTAAGCCGACGTTGTACGGGGATTCTTGCACGAATTTTTTCCACCACGCGCGTTTAATATTGTTTTTTAGTTCTGTTCCTAACGGACCGTAATCCCATGTGTTTGCCAATCCGCCGTAAATTTCCGAGCCTGGAAAAACAAAGCCGCGATGTTTCGCATGGGCAACGATTTGTTCCATTGTCACTGACATTTTCTTTCCTCCTTCGTCTTTTTTCAAACAAAAACGCTCTCATCCTTAGGCCTTTCGCCTAGGGACGAGAGCGTGACTCCCGCGGTTCCACCCTAGTTGATGCAACATGCATCCACTTTTCATGCGCGCAACTCTGGAGTGCCGTTTCATTGACCGTCTTCACCAGGCTTCCACCATCCCCGGCTCGCTTTCGAAGAGAGGGACAACTACTATTTATCCGTCATCGTTGCAATATTGTGTTTTGCTATTTATCATAACAAAACGAAAAAACACTCGTCAATGGCGGGAATGAATTTTTTTACAAATGGCGCTTCAACCGCGACACGATCGGTGTCCCGTCCCAAATGACCTCGCTTGGTGCTTTTCGTTTCGCCACTTCCGGCTCTTCTAAAAGCAGCCAAAAATTTTTCGTTGGCAAATTTCCGAGACCATGCTTTTTGGAGAGCCGGTCTAAATACATTTGCCGTCTGTCGTTCATCTGTCGCGACAAATGATCCCCTTCGTTCGAAAACGCGTACAAGACGCTAGCCACAGCGACGCGTTTGACGCGAAAGGACGAGGACACTCGCAAGAAAAAATCCCAGTCCCAATAGTTGTTGACATACGGATCAAAGTAGCCGATTTTTTCATGGATGTCGCGGCGGTAGATGCTTCCAGACGGCACGTACGTGGAAAATTTGCGCATCGCTTCCTGGTCATCGTCATAAGCAAACAAAAACCTCTCCGTCGGGATGCGTTGATTGTGATGGACACGATAATGGAAAATCTCAACATCTGAATAGACGAAATCCGCATCGGCTAGCTCTCGCACCATGCGCTCTACGTGGCAAGGAAGCAATAAATCATCGTCGTCACAAAGCATAATGACGTCGCCTTTTGCTGCTTTGACACCGATGTTGCGCGCCTCGACGTGCCCGACGTTTTCCGCGCAATGAATAAGCTGAACGTCTAGTTCGGGATAGTGTGCGACAATGTCGTCGACCCGATCGCCGCCGTCGTTGACGATAATGATGTCCATCTTAGCATACGTTTGTCTACTTAACGATTCCAACAGCTCCGCAAGCGGATATGGCCGATTATACGTTGGGATGACTACCGAAACTAACTGCACGTATCCCACCTACCCTGTCATTTGTTTGCGTGATGAAGAAAGAACGAGTTCTTCGAGCGCCCCTGACGCCAGCAAGACGCCAATGACGATAAAGAAAAAGCCAAACCATTGCACAAAATGAATCGTTTCTCCCAAAAATAAAGCGGACGCAACGAGAGAAAAAAACGGCGATAAATTGATAAAAACTGCCGCCTCGGAAGCACCGAGACGTTGAATCGCGCGGTTGTAAATCATTTGCCCTAGCCCGCTCGCAACGACGGCTGAGGCGAAAAAGATGAGCCATATCGATCCGCCTCCTTTCACAAGCTGCCCGAGACCGCCTTGTTCCATCGCAAGCCCAATCACAAACAACAGCGTTGACCCCATCAGCAACATCCACGCCGTGAGAGCGATGACATCGATCGTTTGGGCAAGCTTTTTAATGAAAATAAAGCTGATCGCTTGCGTCAACACGGCGCCAACAATATATACGTCGCCAATAGAAACAGCGCCGATTTTCGCGGAACTGTGCGTCACAATAAAGACAACCCCTGTAAACCCTAAAACAATGCCGATCACTTTCGCCGGGCGCAATCGGTCGCGCAATAAAACAGCGGCAAACAAGGCGGTCACAAGCGGCGACATGCCTAAAATAATGCCGGCATTGGAGGCGGTCGTCTTCGTTAAACCGGTTGCTAAAAAATAGTGATGGCCGACGACGTTGCATAGACCGACGAGAAAGACAGCCGCCATTTGCCGAGCGGTCAGCCGAAACGATTGCCGCATGACAGCCATCACGGCAAACACCGTCAGCGAAGCGCCAAACAGCCGAAGCGCCGTAATCGTAATCGGCGTAAACGCATTGACCAATAGCTTAATGGCGACGACATTGCCGCCCCAAATAATCATCACGAACACAAGTGAAACATACGTCCATAACTTTGCCATTCCATCTAACCTCTTCTTTAAAAAATAAAGGAAGGAAGCAATAATATTAAACGTATCGCCCCTTCCCTTTTTTGTCAATCGTCATGCTTGCGAATGGCTACGACAATTCTTGTTGCTTCGTTTCTTTTCCTAATGTCCAAACCGCTAACACGCCAACGAAAATCGCCATGCAGAAAATCGCAAAAATCGTCGTTACTTCTGTTTTTTGCGCAGCAAGATAACCGACTAAAAGCGGACCGAGAATGCCGCCAATCCGTCCGAATGAAGCGGCCATGCCTGCCCCCGTGCCACGAATCGATGTCGGATATTGTTCAGGGGTGTAAGCGTACAACGCCCCCCACGCACCAAGGTTAAAGAATGATAACAAAATCCCAAACACCATCAGCCACGTAAGCGACTCGGCATTTCCGAAAAAGTAGGCGCTGACGGCCGTGCCGATTAAATACGCAATAAGGACAAATTTTCGACCGGCACGTTCAATAAGCCAAGCGGCACTAAAATAGCCAGGCAGCTGGGCCAACGTCATCATCAGCACGTATTGAAAACTTTTAATTAAGCTGAATCCTTTCATGACCATCACGCTCGGCAACCATAAAAACATGCCATAGTAGGAAAAAACGACGCAAAACCAAAGCACCCAAAGCATGATTGTTTCCCGCCGATACTCCAAAGACCATACTTTCATAATATTTGAAAAAACGTTGTCTTCCTTTTTCACGCCGACAAATCGCGGGGAATCCGGCAAATTCCAGCGCAAATAGACGGCATAAAGCGCAGGAGCAGCGCCTAATAATAACGCCATTTCCCAGCCGTACTTCGGAATGATGAAGTAAGAAATCAATGCCGCAAGCAGCCAGCCAAATGCCCAAAAACTTTCCAACAAAACAACCGTTTTGCCGCGTTCGCTTGCTGGCACGCTTTCCGACACTAATGTCGACGCGACCGGCAGCTCGCCGCCAAGCCCCATGCCGACGAAAAAGCGAAGCACTAAAAATGTCGCTAATGTCGCAGTAAACGCCGAAAGCCCGCTACCAATCGAAAATAATAAAAGCGTTATAATAAAGACGTGTTTTCGACCAATCCGATCGGCTAACAGCCCGAAGAAAAGCGCCCCGACCGCCATTCCAATCGAGTTGACGCTGCCAATCCAGCCCATTTGTTCAGCAGTTAAATTCCATTCTTTTTGCAGTGCCGCGATAATAAACGACAGCATCCCGACATCCATCGCATCAAACATCCAGCCAAGCCCGGCAATGCCTAGCAACTTCCGCCGCGAAATCGCTTGTTGATTCATGACAAGCCTCCTCTTTTGACAAGTGTAAAGTCACTGTATAGTTTCATTATATTTGGTATAATCACAGTGTTTCAAATAAAAAACGAAGGAGGGATCCCTCCTTCGACAGGTGACAGGCACCACTAGCTAGGACATCCTTTTAACAAAACGTAGCACCCCCCTATTCATAGAGGTGCATTTTTTTATTATCCAAACACCATTTCCAACGTATACACAAGCCAGTCTTTGACCGTTTCAAAGGCAAACGGTACGTTTAGGCGTTCTGTCCATTGATGGGCGTCGCGGCCGACGGGGCCGACGTTTAACACCGGGACGTTAAATTCCGCTAGTGCCTCAATTGGCAACGTATAGCCTTGATTCCACATCGGCATATTTGCTGTTAAGACGCGCAAAGACGCTAACGGCTGTTGCAGTCCGACGTAGCTTAAATCGGAAATGCCGCCGAAATAGTGCTGCTGCACAAGCGTCACACCGTATGTTTCTTTCGCGTATTGCTGCAAGCTCGACACAAGCCGCTGAATAAACGGCTCATCGCTTGAGTTGACAGCCGGATAATACGGCGGCGCATAAAATAACACAATCATCGGAGCATAATCTTTGCAAAGAGTGCCAAGTTGGTCGACGAATTCAATTGTCCGTTCGCGCTCGTCTGTATTGCTTCCGCCCATAAACACTTGCTTCTCCAGCTGTGCGACTTTCTCTTCGCCAACGATTTCCACCGCTTTTTGCCGCAGTTCGGCAAATGTCCATACGTTTACTGAAATGGACTTCGGCGCTGACTGCTCTAGTTGGGCAAAGCGGACCGCCTGCTGGTGATATCGTTTTTCAATGCGATCCGCCGCCCGTTTCGCCAATTCAACAAGTGATTCTGTAATATCATCGAGCGATTTTTGTTGCAAAAATAAATTAAACAACGTCACGGCCCGATGCGGTATTTGCACCGAATAATCTTCTTTTAAATCCGCCTGGAATAAGTTCGTCGGTGGCGGGCTTACTTCACCGCCAAATACTTCGCAAAAATCGGTGTTTAACTCGAGTTCGTTCACGATTTGCGCCACCATCAAATTCGCATTCAATCCTGCTAGCGGCTCACCAACGTGCGTCTCTTTTCCGTAACAATAAAACCCCGGCAATACTTTGCCGATCGAACCTGTATAAATATAGTTCGTCTGGTCGCCTGGATAACGCGTAAACATCGGCTCCGAATTGAGCACAAGCCGATAGTCTAAATCATACTGTTTCGCTAGTTGAACTAATGCCGGAACAGCAGCACGCATCCCAACCGAATTCACTTCTTCATCCGGCACCGTCAACAATAATACATTCCCTGCAAATTTTCCGGCACACGCTTGCTCGACAAGCGACATATGAAGCGCTAGCCCGCATTTCATATCCATGACGCCGCGGCCAAACAGCCATTCATCGCGCGCTAAATCCGCTTGCACTTCCAATGGAAGTTGTTCTTTTTGTTCATAAAACCGCTCCGTTAGCGTTTCTGGTGAAAATGCGATTTCTTTCCATATGCCGTAATCTTGCACATCAACGACATCAAAATGGCTTACTAATACGACGGTGTCGCGCACATGCTCCGCACGTTTTACCAATGCCGTTACAAAATAGCGACCGTCACCTGTTGGCTGTAACTGAACAAACTCTGGATGCGCTTGAAAATACTCCAGCGTCCGCAATTCCCCCGCTATGTACTCCGCTAAACGCACTTCCGCTTCCGACCCGCTAACGCTTGCATGCTCGACAAGTCGGCAAAGCAATTTCCGTAATTGTTGCTTCGTTTGCCACTTCATCCTCTTCTCCCCTTTTTTCTAACATTCCTTTATCATTGTAACAACATTTGTAGTACAATGAAATTGATTTTATCAACCACGGGGGGAAACGTGTGAAATATCAAGATGACCCGTTCAAAGGAAATTTCGACAGCTTAGAGGAGTTTGCCGACCGCATTAGCGACTTATTGCAATGCCCCATCACCATTGAAGATGCAAACCATCGGCTGATCGCCTATAGCGCACATGACGACTATACCGACCCCGCGCGGACGGCAACGATTATTAGCCGCCGCGTACCGGAAAAAGTAATTAACAGCCTATGGAAAAAAGGGGTCATTCCTGCGTTATTAAACAGCCAAGAGCCGCTACGCATCGAAACCATTTCCGAAGTTGGACTCGGAAATCGCGTAGCGGTATCGATTTGGAAAAACCAAGAAGTGATTGGATTTATTTGGGCGCTCGAAACCGACCGAACGTTAACAAAAGACGATTTGGAGCTGTTGAAAAAAGCGGCAAAAGCGGCGAAAAATAAAGTATTGCAGCTATATATGCGCAAAAACAAACGGGAAGAGCGCGTACAAGAATTTTTTTGGAAATTATTAACCGGACATATTACCTCCAATGAGGAAATTAAAGAAAACTTCGATTTTCTGCAAATTCCAACCGCTCCGCTCTTTTCTGTGTTCGTCTTCCGCTTTGCAAACGATATTACAAGCGATATTGAAAAGCAAATTTCGTACATTTTACAAACGACGCAACAAATTCAAGTGCTTCTGTACACCATGGACCGTAGTGATTTTATTTTGCTCGCTGCGCCAAAATCAACGCGTCAGCCGCTAGCCGAATGCAACCAGTTTATTGCTTCGTTCGCGACAAAAATGAAAGAGCGGTTTCATATCTCTGATATCCAAAGTAGCTTTGGGGGCATTTACGAAACGTTCGAACACATTGAAAAAAGCTACAAAGAAGCGTTGACCGTTTTATCAATGAAAGCAAAATTCCCTGAGCAAACTTCTTCCATTTATGGATATCAACAATTAGGCATGTACCAATTTTTTGACTTGCTTCTTGAAAAAAAGCAGCAAGGAGAATTGACGAATTCCGCATTGGCAAAATTGCAGGCGTATGACAAAAAGCACCGCACCAACCTTATAGAAACGTTTGAAGTATTTTTTGACCACGACAGCAACGTCAACGAAACAGCAAAAGCACTAAATATTCATCCGAATACACTTTCTTATCGGCTAAAGCGCATTGGGGAAATCGGCGAAATCGATTTGCGCGACATGAACCAAAAAGTCAAGCTTTACATTGACATCAAGCTAGCGAAATACGAGGCGTCGCATTAATTTTGTGGATTTCCACAAAATGAAGCGATGTCTTTTTTTCTTCTTAACAAATAAAAAATAGGGCAACCTGTGTATACTACAAGTGAGGATATTTTAGGGAGGAAGACAATCTATGATTATCGGGGTACCAAAGGAAATAAAAAATAACGAAAACCGTGTTGCAATTACGCCTGCTGGCGTTATGTCATTCGTACAAGCAGGACATACGGTTATCATTGAAAAAGATGCAGGAATTGGAAGCGGTTTCACGAACGATGATTATATAAAAGCTGGCGCACAAATCATCGACAGCGCAAAAGACGTATGGGCACAAGCAGACATGGTCATGAAAGTAAAAGAACCTCTACCAAGTGAATACGACTATTTCCGTTCAGGATTAGTGCTTTTCACGTATTTACATCTTGCGGCAGAACCTGAATTGGCGCGCGCGTTAAAAGAAAAAGGCGTCACCGCCATTGCTTACGAAACGGTGCAAATTGGGCGCACGCTTCCGCTCCTTACACCGATGAGCGAAGTTGCTGGTCGCATGGCTGCCCAAATCGGCGCACAATTTTTAGAGAAGCCTGAAGGCGGAAAAGGTATTCTTCTTGGCGGCGTTCCAGGCGTAAATCGCGGGAAAGTAACAATCATCGGTGGCGGTGTCGTCGGAACAAACGCAGCGAAAGTGGCGATTGGCTTAGGCGCAGACGTCACAATCATCGACTTAAGCGCAGACCGTCTTCGTGAGCTAGACGATATTTTCGGCAACCAAATTAAAACATTAATGTCCAACCCAATGAACATCGCCCAAGCGGTGGCGGAATCTGATCTTGTCATCGGTGCGGTATTAATTCCAGGGGCAAAAGCGCCAAAACTTGTCACAGAAGAAATGGTAAAAGCTATGACGCCTGGTTCGGTCATCGTGGACGTTGCGATTGACCAAGGCGGAATCGTCGAAACGAGCGACCACGTCACGACACACGACAACCCAACGTATGTGAAACACGGCGTTGTTCACTATGCGGTAGCCAACATGCCAGGTGCGGTGCCAAGAACATCGACGATCGCGTTAACGAACGTGACGATTCCGTATGCATTACAAATCGCGAATAAAGGCGTCCGCCAAGCAATCGCGGATAACCCAGCATTAAAACTTGGCGTCAACGTCGCAGCTGGCGAAATCACGTACGAAGCAGTTGCTCGCGACCTCGGTTATACGTACGTACCAGTCGACGAAGCGTTCGGAAAACAATTAATGGCGAACTAAAAGAAACAGGTACCGTAACGGTACCTGTTTTTGGTATAGTAAAAAGAAAAAAGGAAGTGAATGTGTTGCGAGTAAGTGCTGTTCAATATCATTTGCATACGATCACGTCGTTTGAACAATTTGCCGAACAAGTTACTCATTACGTCAAAACCGCGCAAGAATTTGACGCGCAGTTTGTGCTTTTTCCGGAATTTATTACAACACAATTGCTGTCCATCCCGGTAAATGGAAAACAAGCAACAATTCATGACTTGCCTACCTATACAGAGCAATATTACGAGCTGTTCACCACGCTTACGAAACAAACTAATATGTATTTAATCGGTGGTACGCACGTCATCGAACAAAACAATAAACGATATAACGTCGCCCATTTGTTTACACCCGAAGGAACGATTCATAAACAAGCGAAACTACACATTACACCGACAGAAGTAAAAGAATGGGGGATTACACCTGGAGACGAAGTAGGAGTATTTGAAACAGAAAAAGGAACAATCGCGTTATTGACGTGCTATGATATTGAATTTCCGGAAATCGTCCGCATCGTGCGAGCAAAGGGAGCGGACGTCATTTTCTGTCCGTCGTGCACCGACGACCGACACGGTTTTCATCGCGTCCGGTATTGTTGCCACGCCCGTGCTGTCGAAAATCAAGTGTACGTCGTCACGACCGGCACCGTGGGCTCATTACCGACAGTCGATTTTATGCGTGCGAATTTTGGGCAAGCAGCTGTCATCACACCAAACGACATTCCATTTCCGCCGCGCGGCATTCTTGCGGAAGGCGAAATCAACGACGACATGGTCGTTGTTGCGGACCTTGACTTGTCACTTTTGTACAATGTGCGCGAAAAAGGCTCGGTCACGACATGGCGCGACCGCCGCACAGACTTATACCCTGATTGGAAAGAGAACAGTCATCTTTCTATTTAGGAAAGGTGACTGTTCTACCTTCTGTCGTTGATGGGAGAATATTATTGATGTAATTTCCACGAAAAATTATTTCCTCTATCAGAAAAACTTTACCTAAAAAACATTCTTAAGCAAGTGATTTATTTACATAAAAATATATTTTGTTGTTTTCTATTTTTTCAGAATATATAATATATTCATAAAAATAAAACTCAAACCCTTTTTATATGTTTTGGTTGTTTTTCTAAATGTTACAAAAAATTATTTTTATAAAAAGTATTGCATAAATAAATAAATGTTGATAGTATGATAATCGTTATAGTCAGTGTCATTGACCATCTTTCGCGTTAGACACTGGATAAATATAAAATAAAACTGATTTTTTTATACAAAAGGGGGAAGGAACAAATGAAAAGAGGATTGGTGTTTACAGTCATCTTGGCATTATTTGTAGCACTAGCAGGATGCGGGGGAAAATCTTCCGAACAATCAGCTGGAAACGGGGAAGGAAAGAAAAAAGTAGTTGTTGGCACAGACGCTTCGTTTGCACCGTTTGAGTACATGGACAAAGGAAAAATTGTTGGGTTTGACGTCGATTTCTTAGATGCAGTCATGAAAGAAGCCGGGCTTGAATATGAATTGAAAAACATCGGCTGGGATCCGCTCTTTGCCGCGGTACAAGGAAAAGAAGTGGACTTAGCCATTTCTGGTATTACCATCAACGATAAGCGGAAACAAACGTATGATTTCTCTGTTCCTTACTTTGAATCAACTCATATGATTATGGTAAAAGAAGATAGCCCGATTAAAAATGCGCTTGACTTAAAAGGAAAAGTCGTTGGCGTACAAAACGGAACAACTGGACAAGCGGCAGTTGAAAAATTGCTTGGCGCAGAAAACAAAAACATCAAAAAGTTTGAAAACACCGTTGTGGCGATTATGGACCTTTTAAACGGCGGCGTTGACGCGGTTGTAACAGACAACGCAGTCGCAAACGAATATGTGAAAAACAACCCTGATAAAAAATTAAAAGCGATTGAAGACCCGACTAACTTTGAATCCGAGTTTTATGGGTTAATGTTCCCGAAAGGAAGCGACTTAAAACCGAAAGTCGACGAAGCAATTAAGAAAGTAATCGAAAGCGGCAAATATGCCGAAATCTATAAAAAGTGGTTTGGAAATGAACCAAACGTCGACAACTTGGTAAAACAACAATAAACGATATTGAAAAAATTGCGTAACTATCTGTTGCTAGTTACGCAATTTTTATAAAGAAAGGTGAGGAGAATGGATTTTCGCTTTGATATTATTCAAGAATACGCCCCGTTTTTTTTACAAGGCGTATTACTAACAATTGGTTTATCTTTAATTGCCATCATCGTCGGCTCCATTCTTGGATTGGCGATTGGGCTTGGCAAAATGTCTAAAAGAGTACTCGTCCGCCTCCCATTTGAATGGTACATTAACTTTTTCCGCGGAACACCCTTATTTGTGCAAATTTTACTCGTTCATTTCGGACTCATGCCTCTTCTCTTTGCACAACCGAGTCCAACCGTTTCGGCGGCTGTCTCATTGTCGTTAAACTCAGCAGCCTACATCGCTGAAATTTTCCGTGCAGGTATTCAGTCCATTGATAAAGGGCAAATGGAAGCGGCTCGCTCGCTCGGAATGACACACGCTCAAGCGATGCGTTACGTTATTTTGCCGCAAGCGTTAAAACGGATGATTCCACCGTTTGCGAACGAATTTATCGTTTTAATTAAAGACTCTTCTCTCGCTGCGATTATTGCTGCGCCGGAGTTAATGTATTGGGGAAGAGCAGCACAAGGGCAATATTACCGCGTTTGGGAGCCGTATTTAACAGTCGCGCTCATTTATTTGATTTTAACCCTTTCCCTCAGTAAACTACTACATTATTTGGAAAGGAAGTATTCGACGCAATGATTAAAGTGACAAATTTAAAAAAATCATTTGGCGATTTACAAGTATTAAAAGGAATTGACGCGCATATTAAAGAGCGGGAAGTCGTCGTTGTCATCGGCCCTTCCGGTTCTGGAAAATCCACGTTTTTACGCTGTTTAAACTTGCTTGAAGATTTCGATGAAGGCGATATTGTGATTGACGGGTTTAATTTAAAAGACAAAAATACCGACATTAATAAAGTGCGCGAAGAAGTCGGCATGGTGTTCCAACGCTTCAACTTATTCCCGCACATGACTGTTCTCGATAACATTACGTTAGCACCGTTGAAAGTGCGTAAATGGCCGCTTGAAAAAGCGAAAGCAACAGCGATCGAGCTATTGAAAAAAGTCGGTCTGCAAGATAAAGCAAACGTCTATCCGGATTCATTGTCCGGCGGACAAGCGCAACGTGTCGCCATCGCCCGCGCACTCGCAATGGGACCGAAAGTGATGTTGTTTGACGAACCGACTTCCGCGTTAGACCCGGAAATGGTCGGGGAAGTATTAGCCGTTATGAAGCAGCTCGCGAACGAAGGAATGACGATGGTTGTCGTCACCCACGAAATGGGCTTTGCCCGCGAAGTCGGCGACCGCGTCCTCTTTATGGACGGCGGCTACATCGTCGAGGAAGGCACGCCAAGCGACATTTTCGACAACCCGCAAAACGAACGGACGAAAGCATTTTTATCAAAAGTATTGTAAAAAGACATCCACCTTTCTAAAGGTGGATGTCTTTTTATCCTAATTTGAAATAAAAACTTCCTCTGTCCAAAGAATAAAGCATAAGCAAGTTTTGCCCACTATCAACTCATGAAAACACCCGTTCATAGATTTGCTATTTCCGCAGAAAAATAGCTGGCCTCCCCACGGAAAGCCAGCTATACTGTTACAACACGAACGCCATCGTCCAAATCGAACCTGCCACGACAACAATGGCGATAAAAAAGCTGTATGCCATATTGATCGTTTGGATTTTGCCGCTGTCGCTTTCAGTTACATGCATGAACATAAATAGCTGCAACACCGCTTGCACAATCGCCAACGTCACAATCACGACAAGGATCGCCTTTGTCGCGAGTCCTGAAGACAATGCGACCCACAGCGCGACAAACGTTAGCACGAGCGACAAAATAAATCCGATCACATGTTTCCAAGGAAATGTTTCATGGTGATTTCCCATCTTATATCACCATCCCTGTCAAATAAACTAGCGTAAAGATGAAAATCCAGACAACGTCAAGGAAATGCCAGTACAAGCTGACAATAAACACTTTGCGTGCCGTTCTTGGCGTAAATCCTCGCTGCAAAAGCTGAATAATAATGAGTGTCATCCAGCCAATTCCGAGGCTAACGTGCGCTCCGTGTGTCCCAACAAGCACAAAGAAGCTTGAAAGAAACGCGCTCGTTTGGATCGTTGCCCCTTCGTGAACATAATGGATGAACTCACGCACCTCAAATGTGATGAACCCGGCACCTAAAAGCAGCGTCACCAACAGCCATACTAGCAATCCTGTCAATCGGCGGCGGCGCATTTCAAATACGGCAAGCCCGCATGTGAAACTGCTCGTCAAAAGAAGAAGCGTTTCAATCATGACATCTTTGATTTCAAATAAATCAGCCGTTGTCGGTCCATGACCAGTTCGCTGGAATAGGACAAGGTAAGTGGCGAACAAGGTCGCAAACAGCGCGACCTCGGCGCCAAGGAAAATCCAAAATCCTAAAATATTGAGGCGGCTTTCTTCTGTTCGATACTCTAATGGCATCGTTTCATCATAATGATGAGCTGCTTCTGCCATTCTTTATGCCTCCTTTCGCGTCAAACGCTCCGTACGCTTGATTTCGTCTACACTGATATAGTAACCGTCATCATCATCAAACGAACGAAGAATTAAACCGAGAATGATAAATACTGCAGCGATAATCGCTAGCGTAAACCATTTAAACACAAGACCGAACCCTGCAAAGAAAAAGGCAATCGATATTAAGAACGGGCGTCCGGAATTGCTTGGCATATGAATTGGTTTCAATTTCTCCTCGTTAATTTCAAAACCTTTTCCGGATTTCTTCATTTCCCAATATGCATCCAAATCCTTCACTTCTGGAATCACAGCAAAGTTATAATGCGCAACCGGCGAAGATGTCGCCCACTCGAGCGTACGGCCATCCCACGGATCTCCCGTCATGTCGCGCTCCCCATAACGTGCACTGTAATAAATGTTATAGCAAAGCACAAGAAAACCAATCCCCATTAAAGCGGCACCCACTGACGCGACAACGTTAAGCGGCGTCCAGCCAAGTCCCGCAGAATATGTGTACATGCGTCGCGTCATCCCCATGAGTCCTAAGAAATACATCGGGAAGAAACAAACGTTAAACCCAATCATAAACAACCAAAACGTCCACTTGCCTAACCGTTCGTTCAAAAGATGACCGAACATTTTCGGATACCAATAATGCAAGCCGGCAAAGCAGGCAAACACCGTACCTGCGATTAAGACATAATGGAAGTGAGCGATTAAGAAATAGCTATTATGGTACTGATAATCGGCAGCTGCCATCGCAAGCATCACGCCGGTAACCCCGCCGATGACGAAGTTTGGAATGAATGCGAGCGACCAAAGCATCGCAGTTGTAAAGCGAATTCGCCCTTTGCGGAGCGTAAACAGCCAGTTAAAAATTTTCACACCGGTCGGAATCGCAATCGCCATCGTTGTAATCGAGAAAAACGAGTTAACGGCTGCTCCCGCGCCCATTGTAAAGAAATGATGCACCCAAACAATAAAACTTAAAAACGCAATGCCAACGATGGAGCCAACCATTGCTTTATAGCCAAATAAACGCTTGCGAGCAAACGTACTCACAACCTCGGAGAAAATTCCGAATGATGGAAGAATAACGATATATACTTCCGGATGTCCCCAAATCCAGAATAAGTTTGCCCAAAGCATCGACATCCCGCCGTTTGCCATCGTAAAGAACTGTGTATCAAACAAACGGTCAAACGTCATTAACGCCAATGCCACCGTCAATACTGGAAAGGCAAAAATAATGAGCACGCACGTAATCAAAATCGTCCATGTGAACATCGGCATGCGCATAAGCGTCATCCCTGGCGCACGCATTTTTAAAATAGTGACTAAAAAGTTAATCCCTGTCATGAGCGTACCAATACCGGAGATTTGCAAAGCGACCGCGTAATAGTTGTTCCCAACTCCCGGGCTAAACTCGTTCCCAGCAAGCGGAAAATAAGCTGTCCAACCTGCATCCGGTGAACCACCAATGACAAACGCAATGTTAAACAACATCGCTCCGACGAAAAACAACCAGAAACTTAACGCATTTAAATACGGATACGCCACATCGCGCGCCCCGATTTGCAACGGTACGACAATGTTCATGAGTCCAATAATAAAAGGCATCGCCATAAATAAAATCATAATCGTCCCGTGCGTCGTAAAAATTTCGTTATAATGTTGAGAGTCAAGAAACTTCATATTCGGTGCCGTTAATTGCGCCCGCATAAGCAACGCATCAACCCCACCGCGGAACAGCATCAACACCGCTGAAATAATGTACATAACGCCGATTTTTTTATGATCCACCGTCGTCAACCATTCATTCCAAAGCCATTTCCACTTTTTAAAATACGTTAGAATAAAGACAATACCTATTACTGTCAACACAATGGACACGTCAGCGGCATAAATTAGGGGCTCCCCTGTAACGAAAAACTCGCTCCACTTCATGTGCGTGTTCCTCCTTCCCTCACTTAATGCTCCATATTCATGTGGTGGCTGTTTTGCTTCGCATGATCCATCCAGCCAAGATGGGTACTCGAAAACGTCATCCGTCCAACAAGCCCTGGTTTTAAAATGGTGTCATATTTTTCTTTGCTTAGTTTCGGTGCTGTTTGTTGCACTTCTTTTACCCATTTGTTAAAGTCATTTTTTGTTTGTGCGACAACCTCAAACTCCATATGCGTAAAGCCTTTTCCTGTGAAGTTCGCGTTCCGACCCATATACGAACCTGGCTCATCTGCTTCAAGGAACAATTCCGTTTCCATGCCATCCATCGCATATTTTTGTCCCCCTAACTGCGGTACCCAAAATGAACTCATCGGACCAACTGATGTTAACTTGAATTTTACAGGAACGTCTTCTGGAATATTGACATAGTTCACCGTTTCGATATTTTGTTCCGGATAGCTAAAAATCCATTTCCAGTTTGCCGCGGTAACATGAATCGTTAAAGGTTTTACGCTCTTCTGAGACGGCTTTTCTAAGGCAAAGGTCGCTTTGACCGTTGGAATAGCTAGCGCTGTTACAATAACGATGGGAATTGCCGTCCAGATAATTTCTAGTAGCGTGTTCCCTTCTTCTTCTGGTGGCTCGTAATTAGCGTTCTCTGGCTTTTCGCGATACCGAATTAACACAGCAGCAAACAACGCAAAGACAACAACAATAATGAGCAACATAAAACCAACTGACCAAACAATTAAATCGTACTGCGTTTTCGCCACAGGTCCTTTTGGCTGCAATACGAGCATATTTTCACTACATCCACTTAAAAAAAACAATAACGATAACGGAAGTAACGAAGCCCATTTCCACACCCTTTGCTTCATCGGTGTTCCTCCTTACATTTGCAAAATGACATCCCATGCTCAATACGTTTGTTTCTAACATATCAAAAGTGAAAATGTTTGAAACGGTTTTGCGAAAAAGTTCACAAATACGCAAAAAAATTGTCACAATCTGTTCAAAAACTGTTCACGAAATATTCAGTTGTATGGATAAAACATGAAAATCTCCCATTGAATTTGCTTTTAAACAAAAAAAGGGCGCATCACCACAACATGTACTTAACGAGTGATGCGCTTTCCTGAACAAAAATGTGACAAAATCATTAATTTGCTGATTCTTCCTCATACGCATCGATAGATTGCGTTATAAAAAATCAAGTACAACTTGTAGTGAAGAGTAAAAAAACGATTGGCTATTGAAAATGAACATCTACTAAGTAGACATGTATAAAAAAGCTGACCTCCTTTCGAAGATCAGCTTTTTTGAAGCCGTATTTCTAGCATACGGCGTAGCCGCGGCTGAAGCGTTTGCCACATCCATTGTTCATATAGCGCCTTTTTTTCAGCAAATGGCAAATAATACGCCTCCTTTGCGTATTGACGCGCCCGCTCCGTCACGTCATATAGTGTTAAAGCAGCGGCGACGGATATGTTAAAACTTTGCACAAATCCATGCATCGGAATCATAAATGTCCCATCGGCTAAACGAATCGCGTCATCTGATACGCCACGATGTTCATTGCCAAATAATAGCGCCGTCGGTCTCGATACATCGATTGCTTGAAGAGGAATCGTCCCTTCCCCTAAATAGCTTGCGAACACTTGGTAGCCGCTTTCTTTTAATTGGTGTATAGCAGTTTGAATATCCTTTTTTTGCTGAACTGTTAACCATTTATCTGCATTACGTGTCACAAACGGATTCGGCTGAAACGGGGCACTCCCTGTGACGACATAGACGTCTTGCAACCCAAACGCTTCAGCGGAACGTAGCACAGCCGCTTGGTTATGCGGGTCGTCGACCGCTTCTGTAATGATCGTGATATAGCGGGTTCGTTCGTTCAATACATCATACATTCGCTTCAAGCGGTCCGGCATAATCATTTGCCACACAGGTCGCATTTCTTCCGTTAACAATCCTTCTTGCTGCATTTGTTCAATGAACGCTTTTGCTTCCTTTTCGTCCATAGTCTTCACCTTCGTTCCAGTTTGTAAGCACGACATTCATTGTACAAAAATTTACCGCAATAGAAAAGGACCCCTTCCTTGGGGTCCTTTTCATTATGCTAGGTACGCCTCGCGCACTTGTTCGTTCACAAGTAACTCTTTTCCAAGCCCAGACATGACAATCTCGCCTGTTTGAATAACATAGCCGCGATGAGCGATTTGCAGGGCTTGGAACGCGTTTTGTTCAACAAGCAAAATCGTCATGCCTTCCTCATTCAATTCTTTAATAATTTCAAAAATTTGCTCAACGATAATTGGTGCAAGTCCCATCGACGGTTCGTCCAGCATTAACAGCTTTGGTTGCATCATCAATGCCCGGCCGATCGCAAGCATTTGCTGCTCGCCGCCGCTCATCGTCCCGCCTTTTTGCTGAAGCCGCTCTTTAATTCTCGGGAAATAATGAAAGACACGCTCCATTCGCTCCTCGATGACCCGCTTATCTCTCACCGAAAACGCACCCATCTCTAAATTTTCCTTGACCGTTAAACGCGGGAAAATTCGCCGTCCTTCCGGTACATGGGCAATGCCCGTCAGCGCCGTCACATGCGGAGGGGTGTTTGTAATATCTTTCCCGTTGTAAACAATTTTTCCGCTTTTCGGCTTCACTTGCCCGCTAATCGTTTTTAACGTCGTCGATTTTCCAGCACCATTACTTCCGATTAACGTAACGATTTCGCCTTCGTTTACTTCAAGCGAAACTCCTTTTAGCGCGTGAATCCCGCCGTAAAATGTGTTAATGTCTTCTAGCCGTAGCAAACTCATTGCGAGGTTCCCCCTTAAGCCGTTGTAGCAGCACCTTTTCCTAAATAAGCTTCAATCACTTTCTCGTTATTGCGTATGTCATCAGGTGTCCCTTCGGCAATTTTTTCCCCATGGTCTAATACGACAATATGCTCGGAAATTTCCATGACAAGCTTCATGTCGTGTTCAATTAAGACAATCGTTAAATCCAATTCTTCGCGCATATTATAAATGAGCTTTGTCAATTCGCTCGTTTCTTTTGGGTTCATGCCAGCCGCCGGCTCGTCAAGCAACAACACTTTCGGCTTCGTTGCAAGCGCGCGGGCAATTTCTAATTTCCGCTGCGCTCCGTACGGCAAGCTGCTTGCTTCTTCGTTATAGAACGATTCTAACCCAACATATTCAAGGAGGCGATATGCTTCGCGCCGCGCTTCTTTTTCTTCTTTTCGCACACGCGGCAAACTCAACACCGTACTAAACAATCCGCCGCGCAGATGGTTATGCATGCCAACCATGACGTTTTCCAATACGGTAATTGCGCCGAATAAACGGATGTTTTGAAACGTGCGGGCAATCCCTTTTTTCGTCACTTGATGCGGCTTCAATCCGACAATCGATTCATTATTTAATAAAATCTCGCCACTCGTTGGTTGATAGACGCCAGTAACCATGTTAAAAAATGTCGTCTTTCCAGCACCGTTCGGACCGATGACTGCCGTAATCGATCCTTTTTGCACTTCCATGTCGATATTACTATTGGCGACAAGCCCGCCAAACTGTTTCGTTAAATTTTTAACTGTCAAGATGGACATTTTGGGGCACCTCCTTCTGTACGCCGGCGTTGACTAGTTTGTCTGCATCCTTTAGTTCTTTTTCATCAAAGACAGGGTTTTTCGCCGGCAACAACCCTTGCGGCCGGTAAAGGGCAAAAAGAATTAAAATGACCCCGAAAATAAACCGCTGCATTTTTGCCGGAGAAAGTGCATCTGGAACGTTAATAACCCCATTTAAGCTCAATTGGTTCAGCCAGTTCGTCAATTCCGTCAACACCTGCAAGTTCAAAATCGTTACAAGTGCTGCCCCAAGAATAACGCCCGGCACACTGCCCATTCCTCCTAAAATAACCATGACCAGAATCGTAATCGATTCAAGCAACGTAAAGCTTGTCGGGTCAACGAATGTTTGTTTTGCTGCAAACACAACGCCCATCATTCCTGAGAACGAAGCACCAACCGCAAACGCCATAAGCTTTGTTTTCACAAGGTGAATGCCCATCGCCTGTGCAGCGATCTCATTTTCTCGTACCGCTTTCCATGCGCGGCCGATTTTTGAAAATTCAAGACGTCGCACGGCGAAAATAACAGTAATTAAAATTACTAATACAATGTAGTAAAATTGGCTTGGATACATAAAATCAATGCCAAACAAACGCGGTGGTTGAACAGATGCAAGCCCCATCGCACCGTTTGTAATATTTACTGGCTTGTCCAAGTTGTTAAAAATAATACGGATAATTTCCCCGAACCCTAGCGTAACAATCGCTAAGTAGTCGCCTTTTACCCGCAATACTGGCACCCCGAGCAAAATACCGAACAGTGCTGCGACAAAGCAGCCGATGAAAATAAATACCCAGAAGCTCTCACCGGATAACGGATAATGACCAAAAGGCATAAAGTTGTTCGCCTGACCGGTCGCAAAAATTCCGTACGTGTAAGCACCGAGCGCAAAAAACGCCACAAACCCTAAGTCCAAAAGCCCTGCCATCCCGACAACAATGTTTAACCCGAGCGCCATCGCGATATAAATACCGACTAATGTCGCAACTTCCATATACGACTGATACGCTTCCCCTTGGCTAGCGGCAAGCGGCAGCAAGACAACCATCACTACCCCGCCAATGAGCCATTTTACGCGATTAGAAAACGTTGTGAAATAAAGAAGCAATAACGACGACAATAAAAGCAAAAACGCAACGACTGATTTTTGTGCCAAATATAAGCTAAAAAACGTAACGACGATGTATAAGCCAACGATGATAGCCTGAAGGCGCTTGTTTTGTTGGATCGTATGGAGCCAATTTTTCATCTCGATCACCTACACTTTCTCTACTGACACTTTTCCGAAGAGTCCTTCTGGCTTGAAAATTAATACGATAATTAAAATCGCAAAAGCAAATACGTCTTTATACTCTGCACCAAGCACTCCGTGTGAAACGACTGGCAAGTTCGCCGCCGCAAACATTTCCATAACCCCTAGCAAAATACCGCCAAACATCGCTCCACGAATGTTGCCGATTCCACCCAAAACGGCAGCCGTGAAAGCTTTTAATCCTAGAATAAACCCGATATACGGATCAATCGTCCCGTATTGGATCGCAAACAATACACCTGTTGCTCCTCCTAATGCAGAACCAATAAAAAATGTAAGAGCGATGACTTTATTCACGTTTACCGACATTAACGCCGCTGTTTCCCGGTCTTGCGCCACAGCACGCATCGCCATTCCCCATTTTGTTTTATTGACGAAGAAGTCCAACGTCACCATCATAATGACCGCTACAATTAACACGATAAAAAACGAAGATTTGACCGATGCATCGTTAAATATCGACGAAATAGAGGAAGCTTTAATCCCAATTTGCCCGCTAAACAAGCTTGGTCCCGTTAAAATGTAGTTGCCGTTTTTCAATTCTGCGATAAAACGAACGATATCTTGAAGCAAAAACGAAACGCCAATTGCTGTAATTAACGTGATTAACTTCGGTGCATTGCGCAACGGACGATATGCCACTCGTTCAATTCCCATCCCAAGCAAACCGGTAACTACCGACGTAACCACAAGCACTAAAACAAGTGCTACGAGCGCTGGCATGGACGCCAACCAGCCGAATCCTGCAAACGTCAATAAAATCGCCGTTCCTACAAATGCCCCCGTCATAAAGATTTCCCCGTGGGCAAAGTTAATCAGCTCCAAAATCCCATATACCATCGTATATCCTAATGCGACAATCGCATAAACAGCTCCGAGCGTTAACCCATCAATTAACACTTGCGGCAACGTATGCAACACTTCATTGATCATTTTGTTCACCCGCCTGTTTTACAACTTTTACAGAAAAATCGCCCAGCTTTGTACATAACAAAATTCTTTGTTTGCCACCAATAAGCCGGGCGTGAAACGATGCCTTAAAGAAAAGGGTACAGCAAACTGTCATACCCTTTTCCGGTCATCCGTTTATTGTTTGCTCACTTCGTCCTCTAACTTAGCCGGATATTTCGCTTCATCAAACTTGTAGATGTAAATTTTTGCGTATTTGTTGTCGCCTTTTTCATCAAAGCTTACTTTCGTAACAACCCCTTGGTAATCTTGTACTTTGCGAACTTCTTCTGCTACTTGTTGACGCGTTGGAAGTTTGTTGCCGTTTGCTTTAATCGCATTTTCAAGCCCTTTTAGCAATACGCCCATCGCATCATAACCATATGCTGAATAAGACTCGATTTCTTTACCAAATTTTTGCTTATATTTTTCCGCAAATTGTTTTCCTGCATCTGTTACCGTTGTTAAACCAGCAGCTGAAGTCATGTACGTATTTTTCACCGCATCGCCAGCGATTTGGACAAGTGTCGAAGAGTCTAGTCCGTCGCCACCCATAATCGGAACAGTAATTCCTTTATCGCGCGCTTGTTTAATTAATAAACCACCTTCTGTGTAAAGACCACCGAAGTAGATTAAGTCAGGCTTTTTCGCCAATACTTGGTTCAAGACGCCGTTAAAGTCTTTTTCCCCAACGGTAATTCCCTCAAAGCCAAGAATTTGCGCGCCAAGTTCTTCTGCCCCTTTTTTAAACGCTTCCGCTAAACCAGTACCGTAAGCGGTTTTGTCTTGAATGATAAAGATTTTCTTCGCGCCAAGTTTTTCAACAGCGAATTTCGCGCCTGCAGGTCCTTGGAAATCATCACGGGCACAAATGCGGTTGACGGTTTTTAGGCCGCGGTCTGTTACGTCTGTTGCTGTATTTGCTGGAGAGACCATTGGAATGCTGTACTTTTCATAAATTTCTGACGATGGAATCGCTACGCCGGAGTTTAAGTGACCAACAACACCAAATACTTGTTTATCAGCGCCAATTAACTGCGCATTCGCTACCCCTTTTTTCGGGTCACCTTGGTCGTCATATGGAACAAGCTCTAACTTAAAGCCAAGCTTTTCAAAGTTTGCTTGTTGTTCTTCCAACGCCAATTGCGCACCGAGCTTAATTGATTCGCCCAACGTCGCACTTCCACCCGAAAGCGGAGTTTGCGTCGCAATTTTAATAACGTTGCTGCCGCCACCGCCGCCACCGTTCCCACCGTTATTGGCAGTGTCGTTTTTCTGACCGCCTGAGCATCCGGCTAAAATACCGACTGCCAGTGTCGTTGTTGCAAGAATGGAAAGTGTTTTCTTTAAGACCATTCAAATCCCCCTTTTTCACTTTTAAAAATTTTTTTTATTTTAAGAAAAATATAATATGAATTGTCCAAATAGACAAGCATTATTTTTTTACTGGAAAAAACTTTTTTCGTCAAAATCCGCTTTACAACGTGCGAACGGTTCATTTGTAAAGCTTCTTCACCAAAACATTTCGCCTGTCTAAATATTATTCTTACAAAAGTTACTAAATATTTTCCTATTGCAATTTCGCTCTGTTTTTACAAAAAACGTGACGTCTATCACATTTGCTCAAAATTTCACAAATCATTCAAGAATGACCGCTTCCGCTTCTTCAGAAATGTAGTATGCTATAACCAGAAACTGTTATATTAGTTTTTATCGTTCTGTTATAGTCTTAAAATAATGGGAGGGGACTGCTATGGAACAAATCGTTCTACCAAAAACTTCATTGGATCCGTGGCGAAACTTTAAAGGATCGAAATGGAAAAAGGAAATTGACGTCCGTGATTTTATTTTAAACAACGTCACTGTGTACTATGGAGATGAATCGTTTTTAGAAGGACCGACAGAAGCAACGAAACAGCTATGGAAACAAGTGATGGAATTATCGAAACAGGAGCGGGAAAAAGGTGGGGTTCTTGATATGGACACCGAAATCGTTTCAACGATTACTTCCCATCAACCTGGCTACTTAAACAAATCGCTAGAGAAAGTAGTCGGCTTCCAAACCGATAAACCTTTTAAACGTTCGCTTATGCCGTTTGGCGGCATTCGCATGGCGGAACAATCGTGCGAAGCTTACGGCTACCAAGTGAGCGATGAAGTGAAAAAGATTTTTACACAATACCGCAAAACGCATAACCAAGGCGTATTTGACGCTTACACAGATGAAATGAAAGCGGCGCGCAAAGCAGGGATCATTACCGGTCTTCCTGACGCATACGGACGCGGTCGCATCATCGGCGACTATCGCCGTGTCGCGTTATACGGCGTTGACCGTTTAATCGAAGAGAAAAAGAAAGATTTGCGCAACACCGGTGCGCGCACGATGAGCGAAGATATTATTCGGCTGCGCGAAGAACTATCGGAACAAATTCGCGCACTTCAAGAATTAAAACAAATGGCGTTAAGCTACGGCTACGATGTTTCCGAACCGGCGCGCAACGCTCGCGAAGCGTTCCAATGGCTCTATTTCGCGTATCTTGCAGCGATTAAAGAACAAAACGGTGCGGCAATGAGCTTAGGTCGCGTATCGACGTTCCTTGACATTTATATCGAACGCGACTTGCAAGAAGGTATCTTAACAGAAAAAGAAGCGCAAGAACTCGTCGACCATTTCGTCATGAAATTGCGCCTTGTTAAATTCGCAAGAACACCAGAATATAATGAACTATTCAGCGGCGACCCAACATGGGTAACAGAATCGATCGGTGGTGTGGCGATTGACGGCCGTCCCCTTGTGACGAAAAACTCGTTCCGTTTTCTTCATACGCTTGACAACTTAGGTCCTGCGCCAGAGCCAAACTTAACGGTTCTTTGGTCGAAACAATTGCCAGAAGGCTTTAAAGAATATTGCGCGAAAATGTCGATTAAAACAAGTTCCATCCAATACGAAAACGACGATTTAATGCGCGCAGAATTCGGTGACGATTATGGCATCGCCTGCTGCGTATCGGCGATGCGAATCGGCAAACAAATGCAGTTTTTCGGCGCGCGGGCAAACCTTGCGAAAGCGTTACTATACGCGATTAACGGTGGTGTCGACGAAAAATTAAAAATCCAAGTTGGTCCGGAATTTGCCCCAATTACATCGGAATACTTAGACTATGAAGAAGTAATGCGTAAATATGACCAAGTGTTAGAATGGCTCGCTGAACTTTACATTAATACACTTAACATTATTCATTACATGCACGATAAATATTGCTATGAGCGGATTGAAATGGCGCTTCACGATACGCACATTTTACGCACAATGGCAACCGGTATCGCTGGATTGTCCGTTGTCGCGGACTCCTTAAGTGCCATTAAATATGCGAAAGTAAAAACAATCCGCGATGAAAAAGGCTTAGCTGTTGACTTTGAAACGGAAGGCGACTTCCCGAAATACGGTAACAATGACGACCGCGTCGATTCGATTGCTGTCGACATTGTCGAACGGTTTATGACCAAATTAAAAAAGCATAAAACATATCGTGATTCCAAACATACGACATCCATTTTAACGATTACATCGAACGTCGTATACGGCAAAAAAACAGGGAATACACCAGATGGCCGCCGTGCAGGTGAGCCGTTCGCACCTGGTGCAAACCCATTGCATGGCCGCGATACGAAAGGGGCGTTAGCTTCGTTAAGCTCTGTCGCGAAATTGCCTTATGAACATGCGCTAGACGGCATTTCGAACACGTTCTCGATCGTGCCAAAAGCGCTTGGAAAAGATGAACAAACTCGAGTTCGTAACCTTGTCGCGATTTTAGACGGCTATGCGGAAAAAGGCGGACACCATCTCAACATTAACGTCTTTACCCGCGAAACGTTGTTAGATGCTATGGAGCATCCAGAAAAATATCCGCAATTAACGATTCGTGTTTCTGGATATGCGGTAAACTTTATTAAATTGACGCGCGAACAACAAATTGATGTCATTAACCGCACGTTCCACGAAAGCATGTAATAAACTCCCCCTCACGCCCCGCTTTTCGTGAGGGGGCATTTCTATTTGGAAGGAGAATTTTCCATGAAAGGATTTATTCATTCGATTGAATCATGTGGTACGGTTGACGGCCCTGGCCTTCGCTACGTTGTCTTTATGCAAGGCTGTTTATTACGTTGCCAATATTGCCATAACGCCGATACGTGGGAAATAGGCAAAGGAAAAGAAATGACGGTCGAGGAAATTATCGCTGACTTACAGACGTATCTTTCATTTATTAACGCATCCGGTGGCGGCGTTACCGTGAGCGGTGGCGAACCGTTACTTCAAATCGATTTTTTAATCGCCCTATTTAAAGAATGCAAAAAGTTTGGCATTCATACGGCCATTGATTCCTCTGGCGGCTGTTACACAACGGAAGAGACATTTCAACGAAAATTAGACGAATTGCTTCAATATACGGATTTAATTTTGCTCGATTTAAAACATATCGACGAAAAAAAACATCGCAAACTGACTGGGAAAACGAACACCCATATTTTACAGTTTGCCAAGCTCTTATCCGAAAAACGGATACCGGTTTGGATTCGCCACGTGCTCGTTCCGACGATTACCGATGATCCAGACGATTTGCGCCGGCTTGCCACGTTTATTCGGACATTGAACAATGTAGAGAAAATTGAAATTCTCCCTTATCATAAATTAGGAGTATATAAATGGAAGGAACTCGGGATTACTTATCCGCTCGAAGGAATTGAACCGCCTTCTGAAGAAAGCGTCCAACTGGCGTACAGCATTTTGCACGAAGCCACCCCTCTTACGTAAGAGGGGTGGTTCGTTTTCTCGCAACCATGCGCTTCAATTGTTCCCACGTCACTTGCTCTGTCCGTTCGACAAGCCAATCTGGCGAAAGCGGGGCTAAATGTTTCCCAATCCCGACCGAAAACATGCCCGCTTGCTTAATTGCTTGAATGCCTGCCTCTCCATCTTCAATGGCAATACAATCACGTGGGTCGACACCTAACTCGTTCGCTGCGGTTAAAAAAATCTCCGGATGGGGCTTCAGTTGCGCAATCGTGTTCACATTTACGATAACGTCAAAAAACGAGCGAATTTCGAGGCGCTCTACGACGGTGAATGCATTGGAACTAGACGATGCCAGTGCGACCGGCACACCGTCGTTACGAATATGTTGCAAGAGCGAGTACATCCCCGGCAATATATGTTGCGGGGTTAGCTGCTCGATTAACTCTCGATAATACACCCCACGCCGCTCGCCAAGCTTCACTTTTTCCTCTATCGTCCATTCACCCGCTTTTTCTCCAAGCAGCACTTCAATCATCGCCTGCCGACTCATTCCTTGGAGTTGCTGATTGAGTCTATGATCAAACGGAACGCCAATTTCATCCGCAATCCGCTTTGTGGCAATATAATATAACTCCACTGTATCGGCAATGACCCCATCTAAATCAAAAATAACTGCTTTCATCATTGCACCATTATGACTTTCGAGCGACATGTTAATTCCTCCTACATATACAACGATTCCATTTCAACGATAAGCAAGTAAAGGAAGAAACGCAATATTATGTTGCAATAAGAAAAGCTGAGGCAATTGCCTCAGCTCCAGAGGGGAGGTTAGGGATCTATGATTATACTCCTTTAAACGCTTGTCGGTAGATGTCTGCTAAATCACTGACAAGCGGGAGTTTCGGGTTAGCTGTTGTACATTGGTCTTCGAAAGCAAGCTCGGCTAATTTGTCGACTTTGCTGTCGAATTCTTGCTTGCTGACACCGCATGCTTCAATGCTTAACGGAATTTCCAATTCTTTTGCCAACTTAATGATCGCTTGGATGAGGCTTTCTACGCCTTCTTCCGTCGTTCTTGCTGGCAAACCGAGCATTCTTGCGATTTCCGCATAACGCTGATCCGCTACGAAATATTCGTATTTCGGGAAGGCAGTAAATTTCTTCGGCTTCGTTGCGTTATAGCGAATGACGTGCGGCATTAAAATCGTATTCGCACGTCCGTGTGGAATGTGGAATTCCGCACCGAGTTTGTGCGCCAAGCTATGGTTAATGCCTAAGAACGCATTCGCAAACGCCATCCCTGCAATGGTCGATGCGTTATGCATTTTTTCGCGAGCTACTTCATCGTTGCCGTTTTTATATGCTCTTGGCAAGTATTCGAATACAAGCTGGATCGCTTTCATCGCAAGACCGTCTGTATAGTCGTTCGCCATGTTGGACACATATGCTTCAATCGCGTGTGTTAACACGTCCATTCCTGTATCAGCCGTTACATGTTTTGGCAACGTCATGACAAATTGCGGGTCAATGATGGCGACGTCTGGCGTTAATTCATAGTCTGCCAATGGATATTTTACATTGTTTTCTTTATCGGTAATGACCGCAAACGATGTCACTTCTGAACCTGTTCCAGACGTTGTCGGAATCGCCACAAATTGTGCTTTATGACCAAGCTTCGGATATTTGAAGACACGTTTCCGAATATCTAAGAATTTTTGTTTTAATCCGTGGAAGTCTGTTTCTGGATGTTCATAGAACAACCACATCGCTTTTGCTGCGTCCATTGCTGAACCACCGCCAAGCGCGATGATGACGTCTGGTTGGAAGCTTCTCATCATTTCCGCGCCTTTCATGACCGTTGTAAGCGATGGATCTGGTTCAACTTCCGAGAAAATTTCACAATGGACGTAATCTGGGCGTTTCCGCAAATAGTAAAGCACTTTATCGACATAGCCAAGTTTGACCATGCCAGGGTCAGTCACGATAAATGCTTTCGAGATATTCGGCATCTTCGCCAAATATTGCGTCGAGTTTTTCTCGAAGTAAATTTTTGGCGGTACTTTAAACCATTGCATATTGACCGTCCTTTTCGCCATTTTCTTAATGTTAATGAGATGGATCGCACCTACGTTTGTGGATACCGAGTTTCCACCAAACGTACCGCAGCCGAGCGTTAAAGACGGAATGTAGGCGTTATAAATGTCACCGATTGCCCCTTGCGAAGATGGCGCATTTACAATAATACGACCTGCTTTCATCCGTTGCCCAAATTGAGTAATGACATCTTGGTTGTCAGAATGAATAACTGCCGAGTGCCCTAATCCGCCGAACGCTAACATTTCTTCGCAACGTTTTAATCCTTCTTCTGTGCTATTGACTTTATAGCAAGCCAATACTGGGCTTAGTTTTTCACGAGAAAGCGGATATTGCGGTCCGACGCCTTTTAATTCCGCCACTAAAATTTTTGTATCTTTCGGTACGTCGACACCAGCCATTTTCGCAATTTCGTATGCTGGTTTTCCGACAATGTCTGGGTTGACAGCGCATTTGTCTTCGTTAATAACCAATTTTTCTACTTTTTTCTTTTCTTCTTCATTCAAGAAATAACAACGGTTGTCGATCATTTCTTTTTTCACTTGATCGTAAATTTCTTTATCGATAATGACCGCTTGTTCCGAAGCACAAATCATTCCGTTGTCAAATGTTTTCGATAAAATTAAGTCGTTTACCGCACGTTTAATGTTCGCTGTTTTTTCAATATAGCAAGGCACGTTACCAGGCCCCACCCCTAAGGCGGGTTTTCCGGAACTGTAAGCTGCTTTCACCATTCCGGCGCCGCCAGTCGCTAAAATAAGCGAAACACCTAGATGAGCCATGAGTTGCTGTGTCGCTTCTAATGAAGGGGTTTCAATCCATTGAATGCAATATTCTGGCGCTCCTGCTTTAATTGCCGCATCCCGCAACACTCTTGCTGCTTCGCTACTACATTTTTGTGCAGATGGATGGAAGGCAAAAATAATTGGGTTACGTGTTTTAATAGAAATTAATGCTTTGAACATCGTAGTCGATGTTGGGTTCGTGACTGGTGTCACCCCAGCGATAACCCCAACTGGCTCGGCAATTTCCACAATTCCTTCATGCAGATTTTCACGAATAATACCAACGGTTTTATCGTATTTAATGTTGTGGTATATATACTCTGTTGCAAAAATATTTTTAATAATTTTATCTTCATATACACCGCGTTTTGTTTCTTCTACTGCCATTTTTGCTAACGGCATATGCTGATCGAGTCCAGCGAGCGCCATTTCTTTGACAATTTTATCGATCGTTTCTTGGTCATAGTTGCGTAATTTTTCTAGCGCTTTTTGGGCGTTTGCGACAAGCTGGTCGATCATTGCCGCCACTTCGGTCTTTTTCTCTAATACTTTTTCTTCCACCGCCATGTTGATGCCCTCCTATCAATTTGTGAACAATTTCACAATAAAGAAGAAAAATTTTAGATGAGAAATCTCTCATCCATCACACTTTCATTATAAACGATTGGCTCGTATTTAGGTATGTCAAATTTGTGAAATGTTGAGCAATTTTTTCATACGGAACGGGCTACCTTGGAAAATAGCCCGCCTTTTTATTCGCAAGCAGGGTTTCGCGGAATTTTGGTAAATGAAATATCATTATACATACGCGTATTTCGTTTAATAATGACAACATAATTTACGGTCCATATATAAGAAGGAATATCGTTTCCTTCTTCAAACATCATTGCTTCAAACTCGTCACCAATCATTTCTTCAAAGCTTTCTAGCGTATAAGTCGCTGCGTCTGTCGAAAAGTCCCGCCATTCACAAAGAAGCATCGTCCTCACTCCTCCCTGCTGTTTGATTTAATTGTAATACGTTTTCCACCCCCAGTATGCACGATACTATTGAACAAATTATGAATCTTGCGTTGTCATATATGCTTGACGCGGATGGTTTGGCTGTTCGGCATATTTCAACCGTATTTTTCCTTCCTCTAATAACTTAGCCAAATAGTTATTGCGCAATCCGTCTGCCGTCCGATCCAATAAATAGGACAATTCTTTTAGCATGAGCGGGCGTTTCGCACAAAGCTGTAAAATAATTTCCTCCATCATCGCTGGAGGAAGCCTTCTTTTCTTCCGTGCTAAAGAAGCAATTTCCCATAACGAATCCTCTACATCCATATGCTCCTCTCCGCTTTTATTATTTACGGACCTAGAACGCTTATTTACGAAGTTAGGTCCGTTATTTACGGATCCCACACCGTTATTTATGGGGTTTATGTTTTTGTTTATGGAGTTAGGCCCGTTATTTATGGAGTTTTGGGTTTTATTTACGGAGTTTTCTCCGTTATTTAAAGAGTTCGAGTTGTTGTATACGGAGTTAGGTCCGTTATTTACGAAGTCCAAAGTTAGCTCCTCTCCCCAGTCAACAACCTCTTGCTCTCCATGCTGTATTACTAATGATTGTTCTTCTGTTTCAAATGCCACTGCTATTTCTTCTGAAAATATGACATCGCTCAGTTCTGTCGACAATACGAATATTGTACGTGCTGGATCCGCTTGTTGAATGATCTGCGGCTGTTTCCAACGATGTCCTTTCCATACGGACGAAAGATACGGAAGTCCAAATCCCGCTCTTTTGCATAACCCGATTAAGATAAACATTTTAAACACATTTGGATTGCGCAAATGGCTCATTCCACTTGTCCAAGCAGATTCTACCGGAATGCGGAGCAACCCCGGATTAGAAAGCCGATATGTGTTACGTTCTTTCTCAATGACAATTCCACCTTCCCCGAAATAATCGGCATGAACAAGCGCGTTAATGACGGCTTCATGCAACGCTGGTACTATCGAGCGCTCATGCAGAGGAATGGTTTCCATCACTTTAAAATAAAAATCGTATACGTTTCCTGACCATGTCCCATCTTGAGAAGTAAACCGATTCGACCACCCGCTTTTAGAAACTGCTTGTATTTCACGATATTCTAGAAAATATTGTGGCAATACTTCCGTAATGATTCGTTCTTCGCTAAACATTAAAAGTCCAGCGATCGTAATGCCTTCTTTACTGCTGTTTCTTAATTTTCCCCATGCACCAATTTTGTATAAAAATTCTTTCATCTCTAGTCCATTCCACGGATGATTCGGTTTTGCTGCGCAAAATTTTTCCCGATAATGCTTAACCGATTCAAAATTTAATTCGTTCAAACCGTAATGTTCTAAAATGACGTTATCTTGTAATCCAGAGGAATGATGCTCTAAGTTATTTGTATAATTATTCACTTCCAATCTCCCTCTTACGCTATAGTATGAAAATAAATCCCTTTTCTCTCTGTTTCTTATTTTATCACCTTTCTAGGAACGAGAGGCAAAAAAGAAAATGAACGAGCCACGGATAATTTTTTAAATTTAAGGAAATTTATGTATGTAGGTAGAATCATGAGGAGGAATATCGAATGCACTCACTTCCGCAACTTGTCGAACCGTATTGGCGCACGTCCACTGTGCTCCCATCTTTTTCGCCGTTAACAGAAAATATTCATGTGGATACAGTTATCGTTGGTGGCGGTATTTCCGGCATTACAACTGCCTATTTATTAGCGAATGCTGGAGTAGATGTTGCACTTATTGAAGCCGACCGCCTATTAAACGGAACAACAGGGCACACCACCGCAAAAGTGACGGCACAACACGATCTTATTTACGATGAATTACTTCATCATCTCGGCATCGAAAAAGCGAGGATGTATTATGACGCCTGCAAAGAGGCGATGCAATGGATAAAAACAACAATTGAAGCACAACGTATTGACTGCGATTGGAAAGAGGAAGAGGCGTACATTTATTCAACAACAGACGCTTCATTCCATAAACTAATCAACGAATGGAAAGCATACGAAAAAATAGGTATTCATGGTGAAATGAAAGAAACGATGCCACTATCGATGTCTATTCGCGCAGCGCTCGTCATGAAAAACCAAGCCCAATTTCATCCGTTAAAATATTTGCAAACGCTTGTCGAAATCATCCAACAAAAAGGGGGAAAAATATATGAGCAAACCCCCGCGGCTGATGTAGAACAAGGGGAAACGTTAACGGTTATTACGAGGCAGCATAAACGGCTCACGTGTCGCCATCTTGTCGTCTGTTCCCATTTTCCTTTTTATGACGGTGGGTTTTATTTTTCGCGCATGTATGCAGAACGCTCGTATGTGCTTGCTGTTCAAAGTGATAAAAAATATCCCGGCGGCATGTATTTAAGCGCCGATGAACCGAAACGGTCGATTCGTTCGGTGAACACGCCCGATGGGGAACTTCTTCTTATCGGCGGAGAAAGCCATAAAACTGGGCAAGGAATACCAACCATCGAACATTATGACGCATTGCGGTCGTTTGCGTCCGAGTTGTTTCCAGTCACCGCCATTCCTTATCGCTGGTCCGCCCAAGACTTAACGACACTTGATAAAGTGCCGTACATCGGTCCCATGACAACCAACACACCGAACGTCTATGTCGCGACAGGATACCGAAAATGGGGGATGACAAACGGAACAGTGGCAGGATTGTTGTTAAGCGATTTGATTTTAGGGCGAGACAATCGCTACAGCGAGCTTTATACACCGTCGCGATTTTATGCCGACCCAAGCGTCAAACACTTCATTATACAGAACGCCGATGTCGCTAAACATCTCGTGGAAGGAAAAATCGAAGTTATCGTGCGGACACCAGAAGATTTGGCAAACGGAGAAGGTGCAGTCGTTCTTGTAAACAATAAACGAGCCGGAGCCTATAAAGACCAAAACGGAACCCTTTTTCTTGTCGATACGACGTGCACCCATCTAGGATGTGAAGTCGAATGGAACAGCGGCGACCGCACATGGGACTGTCCATGCCATGGCTCTCGTTTCTCCATCAAAGGTGACGTCATCGAAGGTCCAGCGAAACAGCCGTTACAAAAAATCGAATGAGCACCAAATGAGCGATCTCCTTGTTATTTAGGGGATCGCTCTACGTTCATTCCTATCCGAAGCGACGCCGCAATGTGACGGGAGGTACGCTCTATGTAGTCCGTAGCCTTTTCCATCGCTTCTGAAAGGGACACAACACCTGGAACGATTGTATAAAGGGCGTCCACTCCATAATCGAGAACAACGTCGCTGTCGTCCGCTAGCGACCCCGCCAACGCGATGACCGGAATGTTTTTTGTTTTCGCTACTTTTGCGACGCCAATTGGCACTTTCCCATAAGCGGTTTGTCTGTCAATTCGGCCTTCTCCTGTCACGACAAGCGACGCGTTCGCTAACTTTTCCGCGAATTGAACCGCTTCTAATACGATGTCAATTCCTCGTTTTAATTCGACAGGCAAAAATGCCAATAACCCTGCACCGAGCCCTCCGGCCGCTCCAGCACCAGGAACATTGACTTGTTTCCCAAGCGTTTTAGCGATGATGTCAGCATAGTGGTGCAAATGGTCATCTAGCTGTCGCGCCATTTCGAAAGTGGCACCTTTTTGCGGCCCGAAAACAAACGACGCTCCTGTTGGCCCTGTTAACGGATTCGTCACGTCGCACGCGACGTCAATCTTTACGTGTCTTAGCCGTGGATCTAGCAGAGACACGTCAATTTGCGCTAATCGCGACAAACTTCCACCACCAAATCCAATTTCTTCCCCGTTCTCATCTAATAGTTTTACGCCAAGCGCTTGTGCCATTCCTGCTCCACCGTCATTTGTCGCACTTCCGCCAAGTCCGATGATGATACGCTGTACACCATAATCAAGCGCCGAACGAATGAGCTCGCCTGTTCCACATGTTGTCGTAACGAGCGGATTTCGTTTTTCCCTTGGGACAAGATGCAACCCTGACGCGGCCGCCATCTCAATCACCGCGGTTTTGCCGTCACCAAGCAAGCCAAAAAAAGCAGACACTGTTTCTCCTAACGGTCCGGTAACTTGCTTTTCGATAATCGTTCCTCCTGTCGCATCTACAAGCGCTTGAACCGTTCCTTCTCCACCGTCTGCGAGCGGAACTTTTACATACTCCGCCTCTTGAAAAACACGACGAAACCCTCTTTCGATGGCGTTAGCGACTTCCCATGCTGACAAACTTTCCTTAAACGAATCCGGCGCAATGACAATCTTCACGTTTTTTCTCCTCACTTTCTTCGCATCTGGTTATTTCCATCATATTACTTTTGGAAGACGGCGACAAACAAAAAGCTGGCTCCAAATAGAACCAGCAATCCGAATCCTTACTTTTTCAATTGTCCAGCTACTTTTTTCGTAAGGACTTGTTTTTTGTTCTCCATTTTGCGATATTCGATGTGCGAAGGGTCTAGCCCGTATCCTAAAGAACCGTATACGTTTCCTTGGCGCGGTTCAATTAGTTCAGTCTGTTGATAATACAGTCTTGGTGTTTTCCAGAGCGCCCGTAACGCTTGAATCATCGGCATTTCATGATAACGATCTGGCCACATTTTCTTAATATGTTCTTTTACCAGTGGGTAATATTTTGAACTCATGCTCGGAAATAGATGGTGCTCGGTATGGTATGAAAAGTTAAAATGGAGCACATCGACCCACTTTGGCACGGTGACCGATAAGCTATTGGCAAGCGGATCGTTCACGGGCACTAATGGATTTAAGCGATGGTTCGTCGAAATATAGCTCATGACGATAAAATTGGCAATCAATAGCGGCAATAAAAAGATAAAGAACCAATTAGCAAATCCTACAACAAACAATAAGCCGATCCATGTTGCCCAAGGCAACAAAAACTGAAAGAACACAATACTGCGATTTCTCGGTTGAAAATCTTTAAGAAAATAAAACAGCATTCTCGTCGAATGAAGGGTAAACGTAATCGCTAACGAGCTAAAGGCAAAAAATGCCCGAATCGTAAACGGAATGTTATACACCCAGCGCAATAAACGACTTTTTGCTAACTTTTCAACTGCAGGCCATGCGTCAGGGTCTTTCTCCTCGTCTTGTGTATGAGCGTGGTGTGTGACATTATGCCACTTTCTCCATAGTTTTGGTCCGGTACATAGCGGCCAAAAAGCAACGGCGCCAAGGAAATCGCGCAACCACGGCGTTCGCACGACGGTACCGTGCAAAATTTCATGCCCCAAAAACCCTAAAGCAGCAAAACTAAAACCTAATACAACAGAAATAAGCGTCTTCCATATTGGATGAAGATCAAGTAAAGAAATAGCGAGGATACCGCTCAACGCGATGAGAAAATACGCTAGACCACCGAAAAGACGAGAAGGGACGGGTTGAAATGCTTTTTTTGGCAAATGCGGGGAAATTCTTGCCGCATACCAGCCAAACGAATGAAATTCTTTCATTTAACGACTCCTTTCAAATTGAACCTTCTGCCAGAGAAAATGAACAAAAGGCACTACACATTTACCGCAAAATAAGTCGTAATATTCTGAAAAGACCATTTATGCGGTTATTATTACTTATGCTTTATCCTACCATCTCTCATCTTGTCCTGTCAATCTTTTTTTACTACCAGGTATTATTATTACGTACTAATTTTCAACAAAAATCGCTTCTCTGCCTCCGATTCACCTAAAGCAGAAAAGCGATACCTATCTTATGCCGACGTTCGACTTTTGGAATAGTGGCTTCGTTCAGGCAAATATTTTTTATAAACATAAGGAGATGTCATAACCGAAATAAGCGCACCGTAATCGAGGGTGAATTTTACTTCATCCCCGATCTTTATCTCGACATTTTTCGTATCAAGAATAATATGGTCGCTGCTTGCCCCAAGGATGTCTATCGGCAATACCGGTGTTAACCCTGGAACGAAGACATCTTGTCGCCCAATTCCAACGATGGCACGCCGGATAAGTCCACGGTCGCCAAACGTAATCGATTCGCCAAACGCGTTTCGCCCTCGCTCCCCAAATGGAACAGATGGCTTCGATTTTGCTTCAATCACTTCCGCTACTAAGCAAAACGCATCTTGATATAGCTCGGGAATCGGGGTGCCGTTCACTGTTTCCCGCCCTAAAAAAATCGATTCGCCAAGGCGAATATGGTTTACCATTCCGGCATCTTTTGTTTGTTTCACCCAATAGTAATTAGCAGAGTTTCCTCCTGAAACGTACGGGAGAAATAACGAAAATTGCTTTTGGACTTGTTTAACGAGCGAAGAAAATTCACGCATTTTTTGCTCAGTCGGAATCACGCCGCCAAAGCAAGCGAAATTCGTGCCAAGACCGACAAGCTGAATGTTTGGTAACTTTAACACTTCTTCGATAACCGCTGGCAAATCTTCTGGCATAATCCCTTCGCGCAAGTCACCCATTTCGATCATTAAAATAATCGAATGTTTCTTTTGTTGCTTTACTGCTTCGTTTGCCAATGCACGAATCACGTCTAGTTCTGTGTTCATACTAATGTCGGCAACTTGAACGACTGACGCTACTTCGCTTAATGCTGGCGTCCTTAGCAACATGAGCGTCGCATTCAAACGCGCCGTTTTTAATCGTCGGAGGCGGGAAATTTTTGTATCGGCTAAGCTCGTAATCCCGCTCTCTACAAGCGTTTTCGCAATCTCGATACTAGCGCCTACTCCTTTGACGACCGCTGTCACTCGAATCCCTTTTTCTTCATATAATTTTTTTAGCACGCTAGCATTATGAAGAATTTTGTGCAAGTCAATTTCCACCCTTGGAGTGAGCACTGTTCTCATACGGCCACCCCTGACGAACGTTTCTTTTGTAATGACGGGAAGTAGTCGATAAGACGATCAATTACTTTGTCTGGTCCCATTTTTAAAACATCTGTCACTGGCATGTGGAACGTTTGTTCATATTCTATAATTGTTTGTTGTAGTTCGTCATCGGTCATTCCTTCGTGGTTTAACGTAATTGCGACGACTTTTGTTTGTCCGAAATGTTCAATCAACTCGATTTCGCTTTGAACGGACGGCATTTTCATGAACGGGAAATCGCCAAGTACTTTTCGCTTTGGCGGATGTTGCAAAATTACTGCCTGCGGCCTTGCTCCTTTTAAAATGCCACATGAGCTGACGTACGCAGGATGGCTTAATGCTCCTTGTCCTTCGACGATAATAATGTCCGGCTGCTCGGTTTCGTATGCTCGGACAATTTCTCGTTCCAATTCTCCAATCATATATTGGAGCGGAAACGCGTCCATGGCGAAACCGTAAGAAGCGCCTTGAATGAGTCCTGTTTGTCCAGTAGCAATAAAAGCCGTGCGGTAGCCGCGCGCTTGCAGCCCTTTGTCCACGATCATTGCAGTCGTCCGTTTGCCGCACGCTCCATCGGTACCTAGCACAGCAACGACTGGCACCTTTACTTGCAAAATACGGCCAGTAAATAACGTCCATTCCTTTTTCGGCCGCGGTTTGCGAATATCCCGAATTTCTACGTCGCAACGTTTAGCAATTGCCATGATTTCTTCATCTTCTGTCAAAAATTCTTGTAGCGGATTAATAATATGCATTCCTGCTTCTATTGCATCTATTACTACTTGCCGTTCTTCTTGTTTGAGAAAAGCGTTTGCGGGAGCAATTCCAAGGATAAAGTAGTTCGTTTTTTCTTTCGCAGAGGTAATCGCTTCTTGAAGGTCTTTGCAAATCGGGATGCCGTTTCGTTTTTTGTCTAATACTTCACCTGCGTCTTGTCCGGCTTTCGTGCTGTCGATGACCGCCGCAATCTCATACAGCCCAGAATTGCGAACTAAACCATTGGCAGTTTTTCCATCCATGGAGCCAAATTGATTTTCACAATAAACAATGGCACATTTCTTCATCAGAAACCCCTCCATTTCATGTGAAATCAATTTTTTCCACGAAAAAGAACACCTTAATCCTTATTTAGGAAAGATGTTCTTTCATAAAAATGGTTATTCTATTAATAATTATAAAAAATTTAGCGGAAAATGTACAATACTTTCCCTGATTCGATTTAAAAAAGCACGAAAGGGAAGAGTTATTTATGATACGGTTCACCGTACCAGTTGATAGGGTAAAATGATGTTACAAGACCAGTATTAGTAAGCGTCAAATAAAACCCACCTGTATCCGATTCATCATTCATGAGACAATGGCCTCAAGCACATGAAAAAGGAGGTCAAGATCTCATGGATCGTGAGCAACGGATCCGGGAATGGACTTCTCGCGTGGAAGAGTACCGAACCAGCGGACTTACGATGGCCGCATGGTGCGAGGCGCAAGGCATTTCCATTCATCAATTGAAATATTGGCTGAATCGTTTGAAACGGCTATCCGATTCGAGTCGGACAAATGCTTCTACCATGGGTTGGGTACCAGTGACCGTGACATCCTCCCCTGAAAACCAGAACCCGGATCCAGGGGTTGTCATTCGGATCGGCCAGGTATCCATCGAGGTCGCAAACGGTTTTGATCCCCAACTTCTCCGTCAGGTTGTTCAGACCTTGATGCCCTTATGCTAAGCATTCCGAATTCGATCCGCGTCTATCTTGCCTGCGGCAGCACCGATCTCCGCAAATCGATCGACGGGTTGGCCGCCCTGGTGCAGGAAGGATTCGAGCTGGATCCGTTCTCTCCCGCGCTGTTTGTCTTCTGCAACCGGCAACGGGACAAAGTAAAGATTCTGTTCTGGGACCACAACGGCTTCTGGCTCTTCTACCGCCGATTGGAGCGCGGGAGGTTTCCGTGGCCGATGGCTCCATCCGCACGGCCGCTTGAGATGAGCGGCCGCGAATTACGATGGCTACTGGACGGCCTGTCGCTGGAACAACAGCAGGCGCATCCTGCCGTTCGGGCAAAGTATGTCATTTGAAACAATTCACCCTGTCAGCCCATTGACCACAAGGAATCCGGGGATCGGTGTAGAAATGAATCGGTATGGAAAAGAAAACGAACGCTCTCACCCCTACCCTTACAACGGAAGAATATGAGGCTCAGGTTGCCAGGCTGGAACAGCAGGTTGCCGAACTGTCGGCCAAACTCAAATGGTACGAAGAACAGTTCCGCCTCGCGCAAAAAAAGCGCTTCGGCGCCTCCAGCGAGAAGACGGATCCGAACCAGTTGGAGTTGGATCTGTTCAACGAAGCAGAAGTCCTTGCCACGCCGAAAGGCGAAGAGCCGCCCATGGAGAAAATTACGTACGAGCGCCGGAAACCAGCCGGTCCACGCACAGCCAAACTGGACCATCTGCCAGTGGAGACGGTGACGTATGAGTTGAACGAAGACGAACGGGTCTGCTCGTGCTGTGGCAACCCCCTTCATGAAATGAGCTCCGAGACGCGTCATGAAATTGCGATTATTCCAGCGCAGGTGAAAGTGGTGCAGCATGTGCGCAAGGTATATGCTTGCCGCCGCTGCGAGCGCGAGGAGATCCGTACGCCGATCGTAACGGCCCCGATGCCAAATCCCATCTATCCGGGCAGCCTCGCTTCTCCTTCGAGTATGGCGTATGTGATGACACAGAAGTATGTGGACAGCCAGCCGCTGTACCGGCAGGAGCAGCAATTTTCCCGTCTGGGACTTTCGATTTCCCGGCAGACGTTGGCCAACTGGATGATGTACGGCGCCGAGTGGCTGTCGCTGCTAACGGATCGCATGCGTGAGCATCTGCTGAAGCAGGACATTCTGCATGCAGATGAGACGACGCTGCAGGTGCTGCGCGAGCCGGGCAAATCAGCCGAGACGCAATCGTACTTGTGGCTGTATCGGACCGGGCGCATGGGCCCGCCGATCGTCCTGTACGACTACAAGCCGACGCGAAACGGGGAGCATCCGCGAAACTTTCTTTCGGGATTTCGCGGCTACCTGCACGTTGACGGGTATTCCGGTTACCATAAGGTGCAGGGCGTGACCCTCGTTGGATGCTGGGCGCATGCGCGCCGCAAGTTCGACGAGGCGCTGAAGGCGATGCCTGCCGGACAACCGAAAACCGAAACGGCGGCCCGACAGGGACTGGAGTTTTGCAACCAGCTCTTTGCGATTGAGCGAGGGCTTAGGGACGCGTCGCCGGAAGAACGCTATGCCGTCCGAATGGAGCGAAGCAAGCCCATCTTGGAGGCCTATTTGGCATGGCTTCAAAAGCAACGGCCCCGAACGCTGCCAAAAAGTCTGCTCGGACAGGCGATTGCGTACAGCTTGAACCAATGGGACAAACTGACGGCTTTCCTGCAGGATGGTCGTCTGGAGATCGACAACAACCGCAGCGAAAGGTCGATCAAGCCATTTGTGATTGGACGAAAGAACTGGCTGTTTGCCAACTCGCCTCGCGGAGCACAGGCCAGCGCGACGATCTACAGCGTGATTGAGACCGCGAAAGAGAACGGACTGAATCCGTTCCAATACTTGAAGTATCTGTTTGAGCAGCTTCCGCAGCTTGCAGATCCAAAAGATACGGAAGCGCTGGACAATCTGCTGCCTTGGTCTCCAACGTTACCGCTTGTATGTCGAACAACTCAATCGTAACCTATTTTATCGAAGCCCTCATCGGATCAACAGGTGGGGGTTATTTGACGTTTACCTCCTTTCCGAATGTTGTCTCGTCAACTACATTCTAACCGAGGAGAAATAGAAATGGCTCTTCTATTTTTAAAAGATGAATTTTACACAATTATACGGACACAACTGTTTTTTCTTCAGAAGACCCTTTTTCTTTAGAAGACCATTCATATAATAAGCGTACTTTAAGAGCCAGAGATAAATGGCTCTTATTTTTTATTACCCACTAGGATTGCAGACAAATTCCCTCTGCTATGTGAGATAGAGGGTGTTTTGTCAGCATACTGCCAGGGTTCCGGTAGGAAAGCAAATGGTTTTTCGTAGTTAGTAATCCTGATGATAGGAAATGGATCCGGGTAATGCATATATGGGTGAGAGTGGTGATATGAATAGTGCATTTACGGATTATATGGATAATGTACATCGATCCAAAGAAAGGCGCTTGTCATGGATAAAAATGTACGTTTGTACTGATAATCACCCATATCACTTCTTTAACCACATTGCTTGTTAGCATAGGAAACAGGATCCAATCAAAAACATTATATTTCAGGCTAGAGAGTCTAACCCGTTTTTAATGGTACATACCCGATTATTCTTATTTGTATTGACTGTATAAATTGTTTCCAATATAATCAAACTCAATCAACACACTAAAGCGTTAATGGAGGAAATTGTCGAAATATTTTTACTTATAAAATGTACCATGATTGTGAAATTATATATATAATATAGTTGTCCGCGGATTAATCTTTGTAAAGATAGGAGGGGATTGTTGTGAAAAAAATTCAGCTTGAAAGCAAAAATTTCTGCGCTCTGCTCCCTGTAATCGTACGTAAGTAATTTAAACGGTGGCATCCCATTATTGAGATGCCACCAAAATTTCATTGAATTAACTAAATATATAAGGAGTTTTATTATGGCTTATATTAATCCATATATTTTTATGTTATTTAGAAACGGGGAAGTAATTGTTTGGGACTATTTCAATCATCAACAATTTGCTTTAGAACCTAGATATGTAAAACGTTTATTGGAATTGAATAATGGTGAAAGAGTCGATGATAGTTCAATCGATAAAGATTTGATTGAAGCAAATATAGTTCAATTAGAACCTCCAATTATTGATGATTGGGGATGGGATGTACTTTCTCATATTTTTCATAAAGGAACACAAAATATACCGATTACTAAAGTCGAAAACCCAGATTACGATACATGGGTAGAAGAATATCTAGAATACTGTGAATCTATTATTAATGAACAACCTGATTTATTCACTAAGCGTCAAGGTCATATCATTGATTTACCAGATCCTGACTATTCGCTTTTTAATAACAAGACATTATTATCGACGTTAAAGGATAGAAAAACCTCCCGCGTATTTAATGGGGGTGTCATGCCACTAAATACTTTATCAACGTTGCTATACATGACGTTTGGACCAATTCACGGTGATTGGTCGGATTTAAATGAAAACGGACTTCTTACAACAGGGATACGGAAATCAAGTCCATCGGGAGGAGGATTACATCCAGAAGAAGCTTATGTATTAGCGCTTCGTGTTGATGGACTAAATCCAGGAGTTTACCATTATCGTATGGACCATAAACTTACACTTCTTACAGAAGAAATATCAGAGGATAGGCTAATTGAATTACTGTATCACCAATATTATGCTCGTGGGTTATCTGTGGGAATTTTTATAACTGCTAGATTTGATAAGGCTTGGTGGAAATATCGTCATTCTCGTGCGTATAGGAATGTGTTACTTGATATTGGGCACGTATCACAAACATTCCAACTTTGTGCAACAAGTTTAGGATACCAGTCTTGGCTAACCGGTGCTTTTCATGATAGAGAAGTGGATTCATTTCTTGGAATTGATGGAGTAAGCGAAAGTACATTGTTTTTTGTGGGAGCTGGAATTGGCGAAAATAAAAGTTTTGATGAAAAAATCCTGGAACATGTTTCATTAAGAGATAGTAAAAATCAAAGAAAGAGGAGTTTTGAATGAAAAGCAACGACTTAGTAATCAATAAAAATATCTTATTACATAATACGATACGACAGGGGATCCGTGATGCGTTCCCTCTTGCAATTGGTATTGCTACATATGGAATACCTTATGGAGTACTTGGTATTCATGCTGGATTCGGTGTATTAGGTACAGTCGCAATGTCAGCGTTGGTTTTTTCAGGTTCGGTGCAAATGATATCGATTGCAATGCATACTGCCGGTGCTGGTTTAGTTAGTATTATTGGAACCGCAGTTTTGCTAAATTTACGAAACTTGTTATATGGTGCAACATTAGCTTCAGGAATTAGCACGGCAAAAAAATGGAGATGGCTGTTAGCTTTTGGAGTATCGGATGAGCCTTTTGTATTAGGAACTGCTCGATTTCAATCTTTTGGCCCCGATCCATTGTATTTTGGAATAATTACTATTGTTTTTTACTTAACTTGGGTGGCTACATCATTTATCGGTGCAATTATAGGAGGACATATCAATACCCAAGATTTAGGCCTGGATTTGGCCTTTCCCATGACTTTCGTTGCGATTCTTTCTCAAATAATAAAAGATAAACCTATTATAGCAACAGCACTTACAGGAGCAATAATTACAATTGCAAATGAAATTTTTGTACCTGGGTCGCCTTATGTCATTTTACTCGCAGGTTTCATTTCTCCGTTCGTTGGATGCTATTTAAGGAGTCGAAAGTCCAATGTGGAATAATTGGTTATTAATAATAATATTGGCTATTTTAACATACATTAGCCGAATTGCGGGAATTGAAGCGTTAATTGGGAGACAAGTAAATAGTAGAGTACAAATGTATTTAAACTATGTTCCAGCTGGAGCAATATCCGCACTCGTAGCGTCTCAGTTGTTCTATATTAAAAACGGTAAAATCTCATTATCATTTCCCGTTATAGTTGCAGGGATTATAGTTGCTATCTGCATGAAGATATTTAAGTCATTTCTTCTGTCTGTAATTATTGGTGTGATAGCAGGATCCTTGACAACTCATTTTATTCGTTAGTGTCAAGGCCGGATTATAATTGAACCATTTTGGCCGTTTTAAAATTGACCCACCCCGGCGATTTTTTATTTTTTCATTGCATTCAGGCTTGGATCAATTCCTGTCCGCATGCGTTCTTTCAAGCGATAGCTGTTTCCTCGTATGTTGATAACGTGAGAATGATGGAGGAGGCGGTCTACGACCGCAGTTGCCAAGACTTCGTCTCCAAGCAGTTCACCCCATTGACTGATGCTTTTGTTGCTGGTCAACACAATGCTTCCACGTTCATATCGGGCACAGATCACCTGAAATAAGAGATTCGCTGCCAGTTCATCAAGAGGATGATACCCGATTTCGTCAATCACAAGAATTTTGGGTCTTGTGTAGATTCGCAACCGCTTGTTCAGACGGTTCTCCATATAAGCCTTTCGAAGATCTTCGATCATATAGGTCAGGCTTACGAAGTATACGGAAATCCCAAGTTCAATTGCTTTTATGGCGAGAGCCACTGCCAAGTGGCTTTTTCCGACGCCGGGAGGGCCTAATAGCAACACGTTTTCATGTCGGGCCACAAATGCCATGGTACCCAATTCACGGATCAGACGTTCATCGACACTGGGCTGAAAGGAAAAGTCAAACTCATCAAGTGTTTTTCGGTACGGAAGATGCGCCAGCTTGGTCCTGACTTCCAGATTCCGCCTTTGTCGTTCGGAGATTTCGACATCCAAGAGCCGATTTAAAAACGTAAGGTAGGGACTTTGGGCATGAATTGCGGTTTCCAGCTCTGCATCCAACATATGAGCTGCTCGTTCGAGGCCCAGTTCTTGTAGCCGCTGGCGCGCTTGGTCCAATTCCATCATGCTCCTGTGACCGCCGGGTTAAAATTGACCCAGTAACGCCGGAATGAAATTGACCCACCTGCGTTGAATATCTCCCATCGATAACGTGCGAATGTTGTCGAAGGGGGAAATCCAAATGTTACGAGGTGGGTCTGTGTTAAGATTACAAGGTTTGCAGGCAGAAGGGAAGGGTTGGCGTACCATTGCTCGAGAAACTGGCCATTCCAAGAACACGGTCAAAAAGTACCTGCGGGATGGCCACCCAGTGGGGAGCAAAGCCCGTCCAAAACGGGCAAAGAAGCTGGATCCGTTTATTCCTCAAATCCAACAGTGGATGAGCGAAGGCTTGTTTAACTGTGTAGCGATGAAACAGCGTCTCGAGAAAATGGGCTATACCGGCGGTGTGACGCAAATCAAGGAGTACGTCCGACCACATCGGCCGCCACGACAACCGCAGGCAAAGATCCGGTATGAAACAAAACCCGGACAACAAGCCCAAATTGACTGGGGATTCTGCGAGGAGGTGGATGAAAACGGCCGCAGGCACAAAGTTGCGGTATTCGTCATGGTTCTCGGGTACTCCCGTGCCATGTACGTCGAATTCACCCGGCGCTGCGATATCTACAGTTTTCTGCGCTGCTTCATCCACGCCCTCGAGCACTTTGGCGGTGTGCCTAGGTTCGCTTTGACGGATCACATGAAGACGGTCGTTATTGGTCGGAATGACGACGGAACCCCCAAATGGCATCCGTTGTTTGAAGATTTTGTACTCACAGTGGGCTTGACACCAAAACTTTGCAAGGTTCGTACACCTAAGACAAAGGGCAAGGTCGAGCGTGGTGTGGCCTTCGTCAAGGACAACTTCTGGCCTGGTCGGCGGTTCACTGGCATGGCAGATCTCAATCGTCAAGCGATGGCATGGTGTCAAGAACAGGACCGCCGCATTCACGGTACAACCGGAGAGCGACCATGTGACCGTATGAATGACGAGGAATTGAAACCTCTTCCAACGCCTGACCGGCTAAAGAAGTTTCTTCGTGAGGAGCGCAAAGTCTCGATGGACGGATTCGTGAGTTGGGACGGCGTCCGATATGGAGTTCCCTGGCGTTACAGCGGACGTGTTGTTACGGTTCGTCAAGTTGGGGCGAAAATCGAAATCTGGTCTGAAGGTGTATGTATCGCCATTCACGACAAATCTGACCGTTGGGGTGGACTAGTACGGCTGAAAGGTCAATACGAGGGTTTATCCGCCTCTCAGGGTAGAGTGGCTCCGAAGGCCATTGCCGTGCGTGTTGCGGAATCTGACGTCGAAAAACGCTCACTCCAGGTGTACGAGCAATTGGCGGAGGCGAGCGTATGCTAGAACTTGAGAAAGTACGGTCACAATTGACAGAGCTGAAACTGCACACGGCGGCAGAAATCCTGGAATCCCGTTTACAGACGGCTTCACAGAAAGAATTCACCTACGTGGCGTTTCTTGCCGAACTGTTGCAGGAGGAAATTTCGCACCGACGACAGCGTCATATACAGACACAGGTGCAGAGAGCCCGTCTTCCCTACCAAAAGACCTTGGAGGAATTTGATTTTTCCTTTCAGCCAAGTGTCGATAAACGGGTCATCGACGAATTTGCCACGCTCGGGTTTATCCGTGAAGCATTCAACATTGTGTTTTTGGGGCCCCCAGGTGTGGGAAAAAGCCACCTGGCAGTAGCATTGGCCATGCGGGCATTGAAAGAAGGTTACTCCGCCTATTTCGTAACTGTGACAGAACTGCTGGAAGACCTACGGAGGGCGCATGCGGAAAACAAACTCGACATTCGGATGCGCAAATACCTGCGCCCGAAGCTGCTCCTGATTGACGAGGTAGGGTATTGGCCCTTTGGACGAGAAGAAGCAAATCTATTCTTCCAACTGGTGAGTACTCGATACGAACATGGAAGCATTATTTTGACGAGCAACAAGAGCTTTGCCGAGTGGGGAGAACTGTTTGGAGATCCTGTTCTCGCTTCCGCAGTCCTCGACCGACTACTTCACCACGGACACATTGTAAACATCCGTGGGCAGAGCTACAGACTGCGAGAGAAGATCCGGGCTGGCGTATACGGCTCCCCACGAGAGACAGTCATGACATCCTGATTCAACGTCGCTGGGTGGGTCAAAACTAACCCGGCGAAACGGGTCAAAACAAATCCGGCGTTGACACTCCCACCTCCACGAGTCGTTCATACACATCCAGCGAACGGATTTCCACATCGTCCGCTGCAATTTGTCTGGCTTGTGGACGGGAATGGGCGTGTCCGTTTGCGGTCGTAAGACCCGTATACTGGCCTGGACACAGGATAACCGCTCGGGATCGTTGCACCTTCTTGTGTATGGCAATCGGAACCCCGTTTACAAGGATCTCAATCCTTCCGTTGAGATCCCGCACATCGACATCCCGGCCGCTATACATCCAGGGTACTCCATACCGAACCCCATCGTAGCTGATAAAACGTAAGCGTCAAATAAAACCCACCTGTATCCGATTCATCATTCATGAGACAATGGCCTCAAGCACATGAAAAAGGAGGTCAAGATCTCATGGATCGTGAGCAACGGATCCGGGAATGGACTTCTCGCGTGGAAGAGTACCGAACCAGCGGACTTACGATGGCCGCATGGTGCGAGGCGCAAGGCATTTCCATTCATCAATTGAAATATTGGCTGAATCGTTTGAAACGGCTATCCGATTCGAGTCGGACAAATGCTTCTACCATGGGTTGGGTACCAGTGACCGTGACATCCTCCCCTGAAAACCAGAACCCGGATCCAGGGGTTGTCATTCGGATCGGCCAGGTATCCATCGAGGTCGCAAACGGTTTTGATCCCCAACTTCTCCGTCAGGTTGTTCAGACCTTGATGCCCTTATGCTAAGCATTCCGAATTCGATCCGCGTCTATCTTGCCTGCGGCAGCACCGATCTCCGCAAATCGATCGACGGGTTGGCCGCCCTGGTGCAGGAAGGATTCGAGCTGGATCCGTTCTCTCCCGCGCTGTTTGTCTTCTGCAACCGGCAACGGGACAAAGTAAAGATTCTGTTCTGGGACCACAACGGCTTCTGGCTCTTCTACCGCCGATTGGAGCGCGGGAGGTTTCCGTGGCCGATGGCTCCATCCGCACGGCCGCTTGAGATGAGCGGCCGCGAATTACGATGGCTACTGGACGGCCTGTCGCTGGAACAACAGCAGGCGCATCCTGCCGTTCGGGCAAAGTATGTCATTTGAAACAATTCACCCTGTCAGCCCATTGACCACAAGGAATCCGGGGATCGGTGTAGAAATGAATCGGTATGGAAAAGAAAACGAACGCTCTCACCCCTACCCTTACAACGGAAGAATATGAGGCTCAGGTTGCCAGGCTGGAACAGCAGGTTGCCGAACTGTCGGCCAAACTCAAATGGTACGAAGAACAGTTCCGCCTCGCGCAAAAAAAGCGCTTCGGCGCCTCCAGCGAGAAGACGGATCCGAACCAGTTGGAGTTGGATCTGTTCAACGAAGCAGAAGTCCTTGCCACGCCGAAAGGCGAAGAGCCGCCCATGGAGAAAATTACGTACGAGCGCCGGAAACCAGCCGGTCCACGCACAGCCAAACTGGACCATCTGCCAGTGGAGACGGTGACGTATGAGTTGAACGAAGACGAACGGGTCTGCTCGTGCTGTGGCAACCCCCTTCATGAAATGAGCTCCGAGACGCGTCATGAAATTGCGATTATTCCAGCGCAGGTGAAAGTGGTGCAGCATGTGCGCAAGGTATATGCTTGCCGCCGCTGCGAGCGCGAGGAGATCCGTACGCCGATCGTAACGGCCCCGATGCCAAATCCCATCTATCCGGGCAGCCTCGCTTCTCCTTCGAGTATGGCGTATGTGATGACACAGAAGTATGTGGACAGCCAGCCGCTGTACCGGCAGGAGCAGCAATTTTCCCGTCTGGGACTTTCGATTTCCCGGCAGACGTTGGCCAACTGGATGATGTACGGCGCCGAGTGGCTGTCGCTGCTAACGGATCGCATGCGTGAGCATCTGCTGAAGCAGGACATTCTGCATGCAGATGAGACGACGCTGCAGGTGCTGCGCGAGCCGGGCAAATCAGCCGAGACGCAATCGTACTTGTGGCTGTATCGGACCGGGCGCATGGGCCCGCCGATCGTCCTGTACGACTACAAGCCGACGCGAAACGGGGAGCATCCGCGAAACTTTCTTTCGGGATTTCGCGGCTACCTGCACGTTGACGGGTATTCCGGTTACCATAAGGTGCAGGGCGTGACCCTCGTTGGATGCTGGGCGCATGCGCGCCGCAAGTTCGACGAGGCGCTGAAGGCGATGCCTGCCGGACAACCGAAAACCGAAACGGCGGCCCGACAGGGACTGGAGTTTTGCAACCAGCTCTTTGCGATTGAGCGAGGGCTTAGGGACGCGTCGCCGGAAGAACGCTATGCCGTCCGAATGGAGCGAAGCAAGCCCATCTTGGAGGCTTATTTAGCATGGCTTCAAAAGCAACGGCCCCGAACGCTGCCAAAAAGTCTGCTCGGACAGGCGATTGCGTACAGCTTGAACCAATGGGACAAACTGACGGCTTTCCTGCAGGATGGTCGTCTGGAGATCGACAACAACCGCAGCGAAAGGTCGATCAAGCCATTTGTGATTGGACGAAAGAACTGGCTGTTTGCCAACACGCCTCGCGGAGCAAAGGCCAGCGCGACGATCTACAGCATGATTGAGACCGCGAAAGAGAACGGACTGAATCCGTTCCAATACTTGAAGTATCTGTTTGAGCAGCTTCCGCAGCTTGTGGATCCGAAAGATACGGAAGCGCTGGACAATCTGCTGCCTTGGTCTCCAACGTTACCGCTTGTATGTCGAACAACTCAATCGTAACCTATTTTATCGAAGCCCTCATCGGATCAACAGGTGGGGGTTATTTGACGTTTACCAGTATTAAACTCTCTCGTTCCAGTAGACGCGGTTTAGGAATTCCAAAGGCTAGGAGCAGTAAGTGACAAAAACCTTGATATATCAAGGTTTTTGTCACTATTGTTCACCGATTATCACGGTCAGTTTTAAGTAGCATATGGGCAAGATATGGGCAACCTAGTTCATAAATGTGGGCCAAACAGTTTATATCCGGAATAATTCGTGTTATTTCACAGTCACCCAGCAACCTTGGTCCTCGTCATATTTTTTAATAATTGGTGGATTTGTGGAGTCATCCAACCATAGTTGATAGATGCTTGCTGGTGGGGCATCACCAGCATGTGGCTGGGTAAGATGCTCAGCAAGTCGATTACCGATTTCTTGTGGTGTACCCAATCCAAGTTTGGTCTCATATATATGGCGTATAATTTGCGTACAAACATCTACTAATTCATTTTCACCGAGGATATTTTTCATTCTGTTGATAAAGTTCAAGCACAGGGCTATATTCTTTTTACTATAAATCCCCTTTGGGTCCTTTCTATCTACACTCCATACAAGGAGGTTTTCGTTATCCCTACCAGACAATTGCATTTTATAGCCCGTATATGCGCAGATCCCACCGACTCGATCCCACTCCTGTTTTAGGTATATTGCAAAGGCTTCAATCGAAGGGAAACAGGTGTGGCAAACCTTTGCACGGTCAGCGGAGTTCCAAATAGCGTATGCCCTGTTCCAAAACATATGACAAGAATCCTTTTTACAAAGGAAAATTTGCTTACCATGCAAAGAATCATTGCAAATTAGGCATGTTGACCGTTTTTGTGGTTGCCTATGCTGTCGCTTCTTTTGCATTTTTTAATTATCCTTTCTGTAATCCCTTGACTACGTATGAATCTCCGCTCTCTACCACGTTTTAAACATTCAGGTTTACTGACCCAATTGCGTAGCCCTAGCTATCACTCTCCAAGAGCTGAAATCGACTTGAGTTGTTTAAAAACGACATATCACATGCCTCAATTACGTTAAGTGAAATACTTTTCAACAATATCTTTACACTTTGAAACATTCTTGAATAAACTAGCCAAGTACGCCTCTTGATAATCAGTTTCTGTAACTTTGGACAATTCGACAAAGGCCGCCTTGGTTCTATATTTAATAGTAGTAGTTTCATCCTCTGTTAGATATATCTCAGGCGAATTAATAATATCCCTGGATCTCTTATAAACCAAGTGGGTAATAAAGCGGTTACCATGAGCTGCACATAATTTCTCACGTCCTGAAGAGTTTTGCTCGATTTCTTTAAGTTCACGTTCAACTATGCGTAATATTTGGACTAATCGCCATAGCTCAATACAGTTGACCGACGAATTGAACAATATTTTGTACGGTGTCTTCTCAATGTCATCCCACAATTTTCCTATTTCTCGTTTTGCTTGAACTGTTAGCTCTATTCCCTGTTGGTAGCATGCACGTGCTACCGTGGCATCTATAATGTCAAAGCCATCTATGCCGTGACCCACAATTTCACCAGACTTGTACACATAGGTAATTCCATATAACGCCAATTCCTCTTTTAGCCGCTCTTGCTCTGGATCCAATGCAGCAAAATCCCGTTTCTCAATTCTATTTTGAGTGTTCGTGTTTTTTGTTACATCTTTTTCGAAGTCCGGTGGGCTACCCTCAAGTTCAATGAACCTTATCGGTACCATCGCAAGTTGAACTTTTTCAGGATACAAGCTAGCAGCCTTAGCTATGGCCCCCGCCGTTTGAGCACCGTTCACTATCTTTAGGTCTTCAATTTCAAAAATACCGGATTCTCGCGAATTCCCACCGATTGGCTTCTTCTTGATGGTCGAACACAATGCTGTGATCCCATTATTGTAGTACCAGAACTTCTCCGGTTCCTTATGTAGTGTGGCAATAATACCGTCATTAACATCTGTATCGCCTAAGAAAAGACGGATGTTAGGGGCAAATAACTGTGGATAGTAATCTTCCCACCAACTTGCTACGTCGCTTGCCGCAACTTGGCCATAATATGCCTTATATGGTGTCTCGATTCGTCCCCAATTAGAGAGAACGACATCAGCCTTAATTGACTCACCCTTAGATCCCCTAGCTATCATATTGTATATGTTCGATTGCCGTAGTGACCTAAATCGAGCAAATTCAGACGTATCATTCATTTCTTCAAGAAAGGCGTCTACATCAGTAGAAATATCCTGACTAAGGGGTGCCTGCCCAGTGTATACAAGTACTATCATAAATTTCGTATTAGCATCGCTGAGGGCAAGTTCAATGTCCCTCTGGTGGCTTTTTACCTTATCATTGAACAAGTCAAATCTAGGAATTGTTAAATAACGGACTCCACGTAGGAACTTCTGAAACTCACCTAGGAGTCTGTCCGACGGACTGAGTAAATGCGGGTACTCCACCCCGTCGAAGACTCAATATTTGCCATATTATAGTAGTTTTTTAGCGCTTTAGTCCTTATCATGACCCATATTTTCCGTATTACGCTGCGTTTTTCTGTTTTTGGGCAGACTTCTCCCGCTTATAGAGAGTGGCGGGTTTGGGATTTTTGGCAGAATGCAGCTTTCGTATATTGTAACTGAGCGCAAGCAGGACAAATTCGCCAGCGACTTTCTGCTCGCCGCGAAGGTGAAATTGGCGGAATCCCTGTACTTCTTTCATTTCGCCCCATGCAGGTTCTACGATGGCTTTGCGTTTGCGGTAGACTGCTTTACCGGCATCACTCTGCACTTTGGTACGCATCGCTTCGCGAACCGGATCGCTTTCGGCACGTGTAATCGTGCGTTTACCGGATTTCCCTTTGGCGCAGTCCTTTTGGAAAGGGCATTCACAGCAAGCCTGGCATTCGTATACCCATTTGGTTTCTTTCTTCGGGTTGTTGGCATGCTGAGTAGCTTTGAGCTCTAATAGTTTTCCTGCAGGACACACATACGTATCCGTTTCGGGATCGTAACGAAAGTTGGTTTTATCGTACGGATTCTGAGCGCGCTTGCCTTCTTTCACGGCAGCGATGTAGGCATCGACTCCGGCTGCTTCCGCCGCTCCGATATTGGCGGCACTGAAATAACCGGCGTCCGCGCTCACTTTTTCCGGTGTACGTCCCGTATTCGCTGCTACGGAAGCCAAAACACCTTCGAATTGTTGCTGGTCGCTCGTGCTGTTCGACATCTGCAAGCCAACGATAAAATGTTGGTCGGCATCGACAGCGATTTGCGGGTTATAGCCCTGAATGACGCCTTGCGTCTTCGTATCCATGATGCGGGATTCCGCATCGGTGAAGTTGATTTGATCTTTTTCCGGCGTGTCGGATTCTGCTTCCGGCTTCCGCGCCTCCAACTCGCTCAGCGCTTCCCGGATTTTATCCAGCCGCGCCTGACGATCCTTTACTTCAGCGTTCACGGATTCCGGGAGCAGTACAGGGCCCTCCTGTTCTTCTTCCACTCCGGCCTTCTTCAGCGCTTCCTTGATCTCGCTTTCCAGTCGCTGAAGTTCTTGCTTCATGCACTCCCGCGACATCGCTTTATGCTTGGAAGCATTCGCCCTCACTTTGGAACCGTCGATGCTGACATGGCCAAGCGAGACATATCCCAACTTCATGGCGATTTCGAGTACTTGTTGAAATAGGCCCGAAATCTGCTCCAAATGATTTTTTCGGAAATCGCTGATCGTTCGGAAATCGGGTTTGTCCCCGCCGCACAACCAACGAAACGGAATATTTTCGTCCAAAGCGGTACGAATTTTGCGGGAGGTGAACACGCCAGTGGCATATCCATAAAACCACAATTTCAATAACAGAGCCGGGTGATAGCCTTCTTCCCCGCGGTCGGAGTACTTCTTCGTGATGGCCGACAAATCCAATTGGTCGACGATGTCGCTTACCAATCGCGCCAAATGGTTTTCCGGTACCCATTCACTAAGATAAGTTGGGATAAGTTCTCCTTGTTCCGTTGAATAAGGCTTGAATTTCGCCACCGCTACGCACCTCTGCTATTGAGATACACATATAATTCGACAAACAGAGACATTATTCCTGCCAAAATATGACCGATTTATATATTTATTTCTATTTCAGTCCGCTTCGTCGGACAGACTCCTAGATCAACACTTCCCTTTCCATCTTGTCTCCATTTAGACTGAACTAGATATAATATTTTCTCGGAACTTCGATAATATAAGGCGTCAATTCCGTTGTCACGATATCCGTCAGTAACAGACGCAGCCGCATCTTCCACTGAAATTTCCGCTAAACTCATAAGGGAAAATGCAGCCAAAGAGCGCGTAAGAAAAGCATTTTCGCGTTCTTCTTCTGACTTTCCGTTATAGTCGCTAAGATCTATCAAATTCGTGAACAAATTCGTTAAATGATTGCGAATCACACCAATATGAAACTCACTCACGGGAAGCCACCTCAAAAAATGTGATATTTACCCTTAGCAAGGCTGAACGACAATCTTATACAAGATGAAGAAGCAAATTTCTATACGAGATTGGAATAAATGCCTTATGGATGAAACAATCGGCAAAACAAATGATATCAATTATCCGTTCCACATGGTATACCCAATCAATCGAGTAAGAGGGGGCGGCTAGCCCCCGTCTCATTTTTCGGTGTGGTCACTTGTTATAGACTCACCCAAATGGTTTTAACCGATCTGCCAATGTCTCTCCAATCTAATTTATGGCAACAATGGGATGGTTATAGTTCCTATTAATCTATTTGTTCAAGTGATGGGCCCTTATGAGAGCTAAAAATTATATATATTCTCTGGGGTCCACCTACGATGTTTGTCGATCTTTATTAAATGTTCGGTGCCCCACTGGGTTCACTGGGTCTTCCTACCCGCGCTCCGCGCATGTTTACGCGATACAATTACAACAAGCCTCTGTGACTTCTATTTTCCTCGAGTGCAGTTTAGACTGCTGCACAATCAATTTTGTGCTTCCGGCTAGCGCCAGCAAATCAAATTTATTTTGAGGAGGATACAAGAATGTTCACCAATGATGAAAATCCAAATGATTTAAGAAAAATTCAATTAGTGGATCTTGCCAAAGAGACAGACCTACCTCCGGAGAGCATCCACCGCGTGCTGAAGAAATTAGAGGATCAAGGATATATACAAATCAACCGGCCAAAATCCGATGAATTAAAAGAACAAAGTTTGATCAAATCTGTTGATAAGGGAGATACCACATCTACACTTTCACAGGAAGAACTCTGGATGTTATTCAAATCACGTGTTGTTAATGATTATGATATGGCTGACGATCAACATAAAATGATGATCGTCGAAGATAACGACATTGACAAAACAATCGAATGCCTAAATAGACGATTACAGATAGCTCAATGGTTAGATCTAAAATCACGGATTGTTAGAACTTATAAAATGGCTGAAGGCAAACATTCAATGATCATATTAAAGAAGTAATAATTTCTGGGTCACATTTCATTATTAAATCAAAACTAATTTGACTCAGCTTATGCGACACGGTAATTAATGAGGAAATCCCCTTCTCGGAAGGGGATTTTTCTCGTTATACGTGGTTGTATTGATCAGCACTTCAGCCTAGGATCTGACTACAACATGCATATCGATGATCGGCTTAGCTGATAAACCTGGAACTGATGTACTGCCTACATGCTCTATTGCAACAACGATGTCCGTAAGAACTGGAGTCACGAAGTTCCGAACAATTTCAAACATAGAAACCCAACTTGGATTGTATTCAACTATCCGTATTCGTTCCGCCATGAGCCCTCCAAAGGTCAATGTTCCTATACTCTACTGCCCGTTAACTGAGTAAGGGGCCTCACTGCTCTCTGTCGCATAAACTACCTAGTTCAATAGCATTCGGTGGTAGATTCATGATTTTCTCCGGACTCGGTGGGCGTGATTTTTCGGATTCACCGGCCTAAATATTTCCGGAACAGGTGGCGGTATTGACTGGAATATGCACAATGTCGTCTTTCCCGCATTTCATCATCTGAGCATCCCATCTCTACTGAGCAAGGCAGACCAAACTGGCCGTCCTGGGATCATAGGCCACATTGGTAATTGAGCCATCCCGAATACGGCGCACCGCTTCGTCAATCACGTGCAGTGGCACGAGGAACCATTCCTTTGGCCGTACAGGGTGGCCAAAGCGGTCATGGATGGTGAGGTCGAGCTGGGCCGGTGCAAAGATGCGGTGTAATATACATTCCAGTTTCGTTCGGTTGATACCGGCCAGTTTGTAGGTGGCGACGACTTCGACATCCGCCAGCAGGTAGGTGGCATCGTGCGCCGCATTAGCGATGCGTGTTTCAACTTTACCGCCCGTTACGCCAATCTTATGAATGAGTTCGCGGTGCTCCGCAATGAAGGGGTGATTGGACAGGCTGCGCAGGACATAGATAGTACCACTTTCGATATCGCCTTCGTCCCAGATTGAGCTGAACAACGGCCCGGAAACCGGCTCGGTCACGCGGCGCCCAGCCTCGTCTTTGTACAGCGCACGCTGCAAAGACCTGAGCAGGAGATTACTTTCGGTACCGTTAGAGTATATGACTCTAAGCCGAGCATCAGGATGGCCATTCGGTGCTCGAAATTCATCCCCCTTCTCAGCCACGTAGACAAGTTGGCCGCCCAAAATAAAGAAGTTACCCGTATTGACACTCGCATCCTTACCAAATGGCCGCGTTTGTCGAACACCAGATTTGATTTCGCGCTCAACCTGCTCAAACAGCGGCCGGAAGTGTTCGAAGTCCTCACACTTCTCGCGTTTGGCGATCTCCTCGGCCGCCCGTATTTCGGCTCGGGAGCGCACATGGCGTAGTTCTGTATGCTGGAAGGGCCATCCGCGCCTTCAAGTGCGGCGAGCAATTCATCGTCATCCATCGATTCCACCGGGTTGACCGACGCATTCTCAGCCCCACTCAGTAGCCCTTGGTAATCGAGTGGCACAAGAAGATCCCTGCATTCCTCTAACGCACGTAGGCGATCGAGTCGCACGGCGTAGAGCCGCTCGAAGATATCGTTGTCTTTCCCATGCTGTGGAGCACGGCCATACCGCTCGACAAATCGCTGGATTTCCTCAAACCCCGCGATGATGCGTTCCTCACGTGGCGAGTGAGAGCTTGTCTTCGCTATCTCCGTGTCCACACCAAGCGCATCTAGTAGTTCGTCATCAGTAAGCCTAGACATTTATCTCCCTCCACTACCTTCTGCGGCCTTTTGCTGGGCACGATAGCGCTGCAACGCTGCGACACCTTCGGCCATGCGCTTCTCCCATGGGTCTTGCGCATTTATGTCCGGTAGTCGCCCGTGCTCCTTCTTGAATTGCAAAGCCCGTTCAGCCAACATTCTGGCATCTTCGTAGGGGATACTGACACGCTTCGCCGCAATCGCGGCCGCAACCTGTTTCAGACTGTCCTCGCTCATCGTCTTGGCGAGGATGGCGTAAGCCTCGCCGAAAGGATTGATGCTGTCGATGAGGTCGATATCCAATTCCCGCACGTCCATCGCGAACTTACGCACGTTTTCGATGAAGGCAGTATTGGTTAACGGCTCGTTGCTCCCCCCGGAGTTGCCGCCGATCCCAATTTTCTTGGCCTGTTGCGTCAGGTTAAGCGTAGCGATGGCGTGCTGGCGGACCGCTTCCAGATCCTCTTCCTCGAGGTTGGGGTACTTTTCCCTAATGATCTTGCCCATCCGAAGCTGAGTCAGCTCCTCCGGCATCAGTTCTTGATCAAACAAGCCACGCTCCAAGCTGGTCTTGTCCTGAACGAAGGTCGCGATCACTTCGTTCAGATCCTCTCGACAAATGCGCACGGCTTCCTCGCTCTTGGGTTCGGAGAAACCTATGATCTCGATCTGCAACTGTCCCGTTTCGTGGTTGAAGCCGACGTTGCACTTTTCTGGGTCATAACCGCCGTCTCCATAGTCGAACCCTTGTACCGGACCGCTCGCTGGATTCTTGGGCTTGAACTCAAAACGAGGCGTAAGGACCTGCTCCATCAGAAGGCTGGCAGCAATGGCTTTCAAGGTGTCGTTCACGGCCTCGGTAACCGCCTGCTCGGAGGCGTCAGGCTCGGCGATCAGGTTGGTGAAACGGGCGCGAGTTTTGCCTGGCGCGTCGCGGGTCGTACGGCCGATAATTTGCACGATTTCGGTGAGACTCGACCGATAACCAACCGTCAGTGCGTGCTCACACCAGATCCAGTCGAAGCCTTCCTTCGCCATGCCGAGGGCGATGATGATGTCTACATGGTCGCGGTTGTTTTTTTGCGCCGGATCTTTCAGTGCCGCCACCACTCGGTCGCGCTTCGTCGGATCATCGTCCACGAGGTCGGCGATCCGGAGGATTCGGCCACCTGGCGTCTTGACTAGCTGGAAGCCGGTCGCAGGATCAGTCCCTTGCCATTCACCCAGCTTTTCGATGATGTGCTCGACCTCCCTGATCTTGTCCTTCGTGCTCTCACGCGAATTGACGTTCGGGATGTGGATGATGGTCTTCTCGGCCGGGTCAAGCACCTTGAGGATGTCATCGGTGTATGAACCGGAATAGAAGAAATAGCTAATGTCGAGCTGCTTAAGATACTCGTATCCGTTGAGCTGCTCGTAATAGGTGTAGGTAACGGTATCGAACTTCGCCTCATCCTGAGGGGCTAGCACGGCTTCGGCGTCGCCGCGGAAGTACGAGCCGGTCATCGCCACGATATGCACACGATCGCGGGCAATGAACTGCCCGAGATATAAGCCGAGCTTGTTATCGGGGTTGGCCGAGACGTGGTGAAACTCATCCACCGCGATGAGCCGATCGTCAAACGCCTCTACTCCGAACTGATCGACGGCAAAGCGGAAGGTAGCGTGGGTACAGACCAGCACCTTATCATCACTTTCAAGGAACGCACCCACCGACTTGACTTTGCCACCGTTGTCCGCGCCAGGCGCGTTACATAGGTTCCATTTCGGCTCCACGTGCCAGTCAGCCCAAAAGCCGAACTGACTCAGCGGCTCGTCGTTGAAGCTCGCACCGATGGATTTTTCGGGTACCACAATAATCGCCTGCTTGAGCCCCTGGTTGTGGAGCTTGTCAAGAGCGATGAACATCAGCGCCCGGCTCTTGCCGGAGGCTGGCGGCGACTTGATAAGCAGGTACTGCTCGCCGCGCCGCTCATAGGCGCGTTCCTGCATCGGTCGCATGCCTAGCGCATTGACCTTGGCCGCACTTCCGTTGCGGGCGTAGGACACCGAAATGGAGGGGATTGATTTATTTCCGTTGGTCATGCGTCTCCCCTCCTCTTGCCCTTCTTGGTCGGTTTCGTTGAAGCCGTCATTTTGGTGTAAAGCTCGAACAGCTTTTCTAGCCGCTCGGTGTCGTTGCGAAAACGACGTCCTATGTAGATGCGCTCCACCACTTCGTCGTTACGCTCATGCGCCTCGCGTAGATCAGCAGGCATGTTGTCGGGGTCATAGAGTTCGGCGATCGTCGCTGGGAAGTGTGCCTCACGCGCCAATAGAATGTCCTCGGCGCAACGGGTAAGGTCGGCCTTGTTCTTCTCGGTTAAAGGTGGAACGGGAAAGGTGTTCCAGCCGAGCGTGTTCGAGTAGGAGAATCGCATTTCTAATCGCACACAGACCGCACCAATCCAGACCCAGTGCAGCCGTGAGGCGATCAAGGCCATGTTCCATATGGGAGCATCGTAAAGGGCAAAGCATCGGTCGCCAACCACGTAGTCGGATGTCAAATAATCAACGGGTAGGTAAGGCCGATTTTCTGATGAAACTCGCGGCACGACGATTGTCGTGTGCTTTGCAAAGCCCGCAATCTGGACGAATCGATGCGGTTGTGATGCAAATTTTCTAGTTGATTCCGCGGCCGATTGGAGGCGGTTCTCTGCCACCAACTTCAATCGCTGCGCTATGAATTCACTTTTCCTTGCTGCCTCTACTTCGTCGTCTTCAATCCACAGGCAATACCGCAGCCTGCCGTGTATCAATTCGTCCGAGCCGACGAATCGCTTGATGAAGGGGCGAGCAGCGGTATCTTCAGCCATAACCCTGGCAGCCAAGTCACTATCCAGAAACAAATGCCCGCCATCGCGCGGCATGTTGCCGAACAGCATGGGCGACTGTTGGCCAATGGGGGCATTGACCTTCTGCACATGGGCTAGGCTATCTGGTACCAGATACGGGCCTATTGCCGAGCACTGCTTGACCAAGCCATCCTGATACAGCTTCTTCGGCGCAGCGGAACTCTTTCCCAAACCGACGATCACCACGGTAACACCCGCGTTATGGCTGGCCAGATTGGCCCACTTAAAAGACGTGTGCGCAAAGCGAATTTCACACCCTCGCTGAAACACCACTGGCCACACATCAATAGCCTGCTGACCCTGACAAACACTGTTGGTGGCTACAAATGCGCCAACAGCGCTCGGCTCAGCGTCAATGTAGTCCAGTAATTTGGCGAACCACCCTGTGACGTAATCCGTTGTCTTGGCGAGCTTTGGGTGTTTCAACCATGCATTGGCCAGGTCCTTTTTCTGCTCGTCAGTTTGCCACTTACTGCCCTTGTACGGTGGGTTGCCGCAGATGTACGTTTCTCCACCTTCATTCTCAAAGTCGATCTTCGCCTGATCGAGCGGCGTGTGGAATAGGTCGTCAGCGTGGAGCTTCACACCTGTTCCAGTCGGCGGGCAGATACTAAGCCAGTCCAGTCGCAGGGCATTGCCGCAGGTGATCCAGTTGTCCGCTGAGAGCGGCAAGAATTCGGATAGAGCTAGCTGCATTCCACGATAAAGAACGTCACACTGGAACTCCGCAATGACGAGGGCCAAGCGTGCAATTTCTGCCGAAAAGTCACGTATCTCGATGCCTCGAAAATTGGTCAACGGTATATCACTCTTACGCCCAACTTCGCCACGTCGCCGATTTATCTCGGCCTCAATCGCGCGCATCTCTTTGTAAGCGATGACCAGGAAGTTGCCCGAACCGCAGGCCGGATCAAAAACCCGGATCCTCGATAGGCGCTTGCGCAGGTTTAGCAACTTGCGAGGGTTGTCACCCGCTGCTTCAAGCTGCGCTCGCAAATCATCCAAGAACAGCGGATTGAGTACCTTCAGGATGTTTGGCACGCTCGTGTAATGCATACCGAGCGCACCACGTTCCTCATCGTCGGCAACGGCTTGGATCATGGAACCAAAGATGTCCGGGTTGATCTTCGTCCAGTCCAGGCCACCAATGTGCAGCAGGTAGGAGCGCGCGATCTTGCTGAACCTTGGCACATCTACACTGCCCGAGAAGAGTCCGCCGTTCACGTAAGGGAACGCGTCGGCCCAGCGAGGCAATTTTGCTTTCGCGCGATCATCAATCTTCGTGTTCATGGCGCGGAAGATTTCGCTGATCACTTCATGCGTGTTCGAGGCATCGCGCGCGCTCATCTGCTCGATGGTGTTTGTGAACAGACGCATCCCGCTGAAGATGCCGGTGTCCTCGGCAAAGAAGCAGAAGATGAGACGCGCCATGAATTGGTTCATCTCGTGGCGTCGTTCGGCCGTTCCCCATTGCGGGTTGTCTTTCAACAGCTCGACATAGAGCCGGTTCAAACGGCTCGTTGCCCGGATGTCGAAGGAACTTTCTCGTACCTGCTTGACGGTCGTGATCCCGGCAAGCGGCAGGAAAAAGCCAAAATGATCCGGAAAATCCTGATAGGAACATGCGACCGTCTCGCCGGACTCCAGATCCTCGGCCTCAAAATCTACCCCGTCAGTGGCGAGGATGTAGCGCGCCTTCGCCCTGGACGTTGCCGGGCTTGCTTTCAATGCGGCAAGAGTCTTGGTAACTTCGCCAGGCTGGGCGACCGCGATATGGATGTTGTTCGTCTGCAGGACGCCGCCCAGGTCAGACTTATTCGTTTCGCCCGAGCGCAGTCGCTTGATTGTCGTCTCCTTGTTCCCGAACGCCCGCAGGAAGGCAAACGGGAACTCCTCCTTGTCAAAAGGCTGGTCCGCCAATTCGGAGACTGCTGCTTCGATTTCTACTGGGTTCATTTCGGCATCGAGTCCCTCCCGGTTTAGTTATGTTGCCGGCATGAAGCCCTAGTGCACTCTCTGTGGCAACAGTAAACGCCGTTCCAACCATACCCGACTATCAAGGCAATAGATAGCCGCGTTTATATTTTAGCGCTGCATTGGAATGTAGACTCTTAACGACAGTATGTCATTTCTACTTTGAATATAGTAACACCTAAATTTGAAGTCTATCAAGGTGGACTGACTCATCCATATATTCTTCGTAAGGGTCTGGGCTACCAAGTTACGCCCAGCGGAGTCGGAGTGGAAATATATACGGTCCCTACATCGACTTTTGTTCCGCAGAGCGTGTCTCTTCGGGAGGTCTTGCGATCACGTTGGATTCGATGATATTCGCTAAAACATATTTGATGTAATACATAGGTGTACTATTCTACATTCCTGTCCGTTAACGATAAGGGCCGATGCCATCTGCTCATAAACCTCCGTTAATTCAAGTGTTAATTGGATCAAGTCCATATTTGTGTGTAAAATCCCTCGGTCATATGAAGCCTAGCGAATATGAGTCACTTTGGAAGCTTTCTTTTCTGGTACTTGAGTTTGCTGCCAGGCTAGATACTCGTTCATATCAAGATACTTTCTGCCACTTGCCCACTTTTCATCGATCTCTATGAGCAAAGCACCGATGAGACGAACGACGGATTCCCGGTTGGGGAAGATGCGAATGACTCGTTCACGCCGTCGAATCTCCTCATTGAGCCGTTCCATTCCGTTCGTTGTTCGTAGGCGTTTTCGGTATCTTTCTGGCAACATGAGGACAGCTGTCGCATCTTCAAAACCAGCTTCCAGAATCCTCATGGCTTTGGCCGCCTTGCTCTCGTAAGATTCCAGTACCTGCTCAAGAAGCAATCGAGCGGTATCCATATCCGGTGCATCCAGAATCGCCCTTACACGTGGATACAGCTCCTCCTGCAAAGCTTTAGGAGTTGCATCCAGGATATTCCGCATGAAATGGGTCTGACAGCGCTGCCAAGTGACACCCTGAAAGTGGTTGCGTACAGCTCGAACCAAGCCACCATGATGATCAGACACAATCAAGTCCACTCCGCGTAAATCCCGGCTCTTCAACCAAGCAAAAAACTCACTCCAGCTCGCTTCTGACTCACTGTCTCCAAGCATCAGTCCGAGAATTTCACGGTGGCCGTCTGTATTCACTCCATATGCCAACATCACGCCTCGAGCACGGACACGGCCTTCTTCACGAACCTTCAATACGAGGGCATCGACAATGACAAATGGGTAGCGAGAATCACGGAGACTGCGATTGTTCCAAGCGTTCACCACGGGATCCAGACGTTTGCAGAGTTCGGACACAGTAGACTTGGAAAACTCCGTACCACACAATTTCTCCGTTATCTGGGTCACTTTGCGGGTCGAAACACCATTCACGACCATCTCCATCAGCGCCAAGACAAGAGCTTGTTCACTCCGTTGGTATCGGGCAAACAACTCCGTAGAGAATTTACCGTTACGAATACGAGGAACTCGAAGAGTAATCGTTCCCACACGGGTAGTGAGTTGGTGAGGATAGGTACCATTTCGATAACCTTGTCGGTCTTCCCTCCGCTCATAGGGCTCTGCAGCCAATTGTTCGCTCGCTTGAGCCTGCAATACTTGGTTCAATACGGATTCTAACAACGCAGCCACCCCGGCATCCTGAGAATTCCCCAAAAATAACTGGCGCAAAAGCTTAGAATCTACGGTAATCTGGTATTGAGCCATGACAAAAACTCCTCTCCTAGAATGGTGTCCGCAAACTTCATTCTAACCGAGGGTTTTTGACTATGGCTCTCTTATTTTTTAAGAGAGTCCATTTTTACACATAATATCGGACTCAACTGTTAATTGAGTGTGTTTTTTAAAGGTGGTCTTCAAAAGACATTTTCAGGACTGGCCTATATAGATCTAAAATTAATATATATTTTGGGTGCACCTAAATTTGGGCTCATAAAATTGATTGGCGTTCGATGCCCCACAGGGTAATCAAACAGACTAACTGCGATAAATGCTACGAGCGGTTAGAAAAAGGTCGCTTTTATAACCCCGCACCTCTATACCAGGATCCGTCGAACCTTTCATCGTTAAGCAATATCAAAATGATACAACTAATTGCTTATCAAATTCTGAAGCCAGAACCCATAATGTAGTTACAAATTGTAATGTATATACCGACAATATGTCACTTTTGCACATTTATGGACTATCAAGAAGTTCGATTCATAGATGAGTTACGTTTCAGTCAACCATTTGATTGATACCTATCTAAGATGGGCGGCTTTTGGGGGCGGTACTCCAATGTGGAATGATATTGATGAAGACCGAGTACGGATACAACGAATATTCATCTCGTTGATAATCTGATTTATCCTCGAGCAAGGAGCACCACCCTATCAACTGGAGGTGGGGAACGGCCTAAATCGTCCACAGATTTTAACACAATAATCCGCAACCAGTTATTGCAATTCCATCGTGGTACAACTATTAAAATATAGTCACCAACGCTATATGGAAATGATTTACCGACGGGGTTGTCAATGCTTTCCGTTTCAGAAAGGTGAGGTGTCGTACCCTGATAAGACGATGGATTCAACCACTGTTCAAGTTGCAATTCGAATTCGCGTTGTAGGTCGCGAATCTTACCATAAGATTGCAGAGTCCCTAAAACCTGCTTTCTCTGATATGGGGTCAGGGATTTGAGACATTCTTGAACGGAATATAAAGATGCATCCACTCGCCAGTGCAAACACAAGTCATGAAAGAACTGATCGTTTTCCACGATGTAGACTTCTTTAAATGGTTGATATCCTTTAAGTCTGCTGAAAAATGTCAAGGCGTCTATACGCTGCGCCCGTTTGAACCGTATACGGATCTCAATTCTGCTCCAGTCACCAATTATCCCCTGTTCCTTCGCCTTGTTATATACACAGACTTGCCAATCCGACTTTCTTGAGCCGAAATACATTGTTCCTTGGTCTTTGAAAATATCATTGGTCTTTCTAACACGCGGTACCCAGATCTTATCGAATAGATCATCTAAATTCATATCGTGATGGTCAACTTTGGGGTCAATCCTACTGATTAATAGATCGCGAGGATCATCAACAATGAAACTCATCCACTGGTGTAGTTGATTAAATGACATGCCGGCTTTGGATGGATTGATGATGACTTTGTACCTTGAAGTGTTGCGGAATGTGGGATTCATGAACACCGTAATACATCCGAGCTTAACACATTCTCCGTAACCAAATTCATTGGCATCAAGCTTCGTAAACAATCGCCTTATGCCATGACTATCCAAAAGATCACGGAACTGACCGGAAAGATCGGAGCCAGTCACCATATGTATACCATCAAACGGACACAACCATAGCTCGGTTTCAGCCTCAAATAAGTGTCTATATGTAGTTTTGCATACGTTGCTACCTTTGACTTGATGATTCCAAAACGGGGATATACTCAAGGGGCTACTCCTTCGTGGATATGAATTGGAAGCTGGAAGCAGAGGTATTTCATCTTAGCAGGGATAGTAATAACCGAATGATAAACACTGGGGATTCATATGAGACAGATCTTGCCATGCGAAAGGCATATCTCAATGAAAGTAAATTGACAGGGATCAAAATGGAAGTACATTTTGATGAGCAATTGTAAACACGGGCAATAAACCGAAGTATTTTATCTTAACGGGGATTGTAATAAACCGAGGATAATGTTCCCGGTCATTAAGAGATCAACTGTTTTAGGCATCACATAAGTCTTTCAGTCATTGCTGGCTGTTCAGCGTTTGTTATGTAGTGCCAAATGTTGTGGGAGTTGAGACATCATAGGGGATGATAAAACGAACTGTAAGAAAGTCCGCATTTAACTGTTACTTGGATTATTCATCCATTGGAGAAAGGCATCACGAGGAATGATAATTCGAGATCCAAGACGAATAGCAGGAAAACCTGGCATTCTGACGATTTCATAGGCTTTATTAACGCCCACACGCAATATGTTGGCCACCTCATGAACCGTGAGTGATAATGGGAGATCGTGTGTGTTCATGAATCAATATCCTCCATTCAATGTTAAGTAATATCAAATACTATTATACGTTATTATCTGATTTTACACAATAATGTTTGATTTGACTTAACAAAAAATAAGATATATATTTATCTCATACGACGAAAGAGGTGGTTTTTCGTGCCTGACAATTATCTTGGTAATAGAATCAAGGAATTACGAAAGCAGTTGGGAATGTCGCAACAGGCACTTGCTGATGCCATAGGTGTGTCAAAACCGATGATTTCTCTATATGAGAATAATCGCAACAAACCGGACATTGATACCCTTATAAAAATTGGAAAAGTCTTAAACACAAGTTTGGATTCACTCCTCTTTCAGCCAGCCGATCCGATTTTAAAAAAAGCAAAAATCTCCACTGGAAACTATATTGATTACGTTCATGAGGTTGTTAAAAATGCTGTTACAAATAACAAACCCAATACCCAAAATTTTGAACCCAGTGAACAATCCGGAGTCAGTGATTTTTTGACATATATTAAGGAAACACTTGGCCGGAATTTCTTCACCGAGTTCCAAAAGTCTGATGATAGTCTCAAAAGAGCATTCATCCGTGACGTGAAACTGTTGTGGAACCTTACAGTCGCACGTGATCAAGAGAGTAAAGCCACGAATTCGGAATCTTAAAAGCGTTGCTTATCCATAAGAGATCTTATGAGTATTCAATTCATAAAAGGAGAAGATCAACGAATGAATCCAAATCATTGTCTGATTGAATCAAGAGCCCCACTGTTCCGTTATCCATCTCAGGAAGAGATTCAAAAGAAGGATCATTTTCTCAAACAACTAGCCCTTCTTTTAAATCACTCAGTGAATATTCAAACCAATATGAATCATGAAATTCCAAAGGAATAAGGAGTCACCGACCATGCCGGAACAAAAGAAAGCAGTCATTTATGCTCGTGTCAGTACCGAAGAACAAGCTAATGAAGGCTTCAGCATTCAAGCCCAATTGGAAGAACTCCATCGATATGCGGAATTGCAAAAGATGGTCGTGGTTAACGAATATGTAGATGAAGGATTCAGCGGAAAGAATATCACCGGACGTCCCAAGATGCAGCAACTTCTCAAAGATGCCTCACTGCGGAAATTTGAAGTTGTATTGGTCTACAAGATGGATCGTATTGCCCGCAACCTTAAAGATGCATTGGAGATCCATGATGAGCTTCAAAGAAATGATATCAAGCTTGTAAGTGCAATTGATAACTATGACACTTCGACCCCGATGGGGAAAATGGTTTTTCAGATTATGGGGTCATTTGCCGAACTCGAACGAAACACGATTGTCGGTCGGGTCAAAATGGGAATGACGCAAAGAGCTAAACTGGGTAAATTCAATGGCGGTCAATGTCTGGGCTATGATAGCGTCAGCAAGACACTGGTGGTGAATGAATCCGAAGCCTTGATTGTCCGCGAGATCTTCAATCTGGCGGAACAAGGTCTTGGATATAAAGCAATCGTGTCGCGTATTAATGAAAAAGGTTACCGGACCAAAAAAGGTAACCAATTTGCGGTGAATGCAGTTAAAGAAATCCTTAGCAACCCGATTTATATTGGGAAAATCCGCTTTAATAAATTGGAAAACTGGAATGAAAAAAGACGAAAAGGGCGCAACAAAGACTTCATTTTAGCCGATGGTGAACATCAACCGCTCATACAACTGGAACAATGGGAACGTGTACAGGAGATTCGCCAAAAGCGATCCTATAAACCGAAGAGATCAAATGATCCCTACATATTAAGCGGATTGATCAAATGCCCGATGTGTGGAACAGGAATGGTTCCGGGAACTTCCAAGGGTGAAGGAGGAAGATCCTATCGTTATTATATCTGCGGGCAACACCACAACAAAGGGAGAACAGCTTGTAAGGCAAACTCCATTCGTGCTGATATCGCAGAAAATGAAGTAATGGAACAGCTATCATTACTGATTACTCGTTCAGGAGAGCTCCAACATTTACTTGCAATGATCAACGAACAGCGGATCAATGCCATACAGCCTGTTCTTGAAGAAAAAGCTATGATTCAATCAAAGATCAAACAATGCGAATCGAAGATCAATAGACTTGTAGAGGAATTATTGGATGGCACCATATCAAAAACGATTCTTACCCCCAAACTCAATCAACTTGAGGAAGACAAAAATCAATTCGAGCATCAGCTCACTCAGCTCGATACTTCATTAACCAAGGCAGATACAACACCAATTGATTACGAGGCACTGCGAACTCTTTTAACAGATCTACATCAAACGTTGTCTGTTGTAGACGCTGATCATAAAAAAGCCCTACTGCGTCTCGTAATTAAGGAAATCCAAATAAGTAAAGATGCTCCGCGCGGTATCGGACGTCGTATTGAGAAAATCATATACAGTTTTGATTTTACTGACGCCGCTTCTCAGAACATCTTCGATCTAATTGATATGCTTTACCATGAATTCAAAGACCGCCTGAGCCACCTCAAAGTATCCGGGTATGAACTGGTGCCCTCAGAGAGTTTACTGAAGGGCACCCCTATTTTACCTTTAGCGATGATACGGTTCACCTCGATTGATCCGAAATGCGCGGTAAATTTGTTCTAAAAGGATTAAGCGCATGAGCTGGTGCGGGAACGTCATTTTAGAAAAGGAGAGTAGTTCATCGGCGCGCTGTATTACTTGGCGGTGGAGACCGAGCGAGCCGCCGATGATAAAGACGACTTTGCTTTTGCCGTAAGTCGCAAGCTTATCTAAACTTTCGGCAAATTGCTCCGAAGACTTCATCGTTCCCTCAATGGCTAATGCGATCACATATGCATCATGAGGAATTCTTGCTAAAAGGCGCTCGCCTTCTTTCGCTTTTATTTGCTCCATCTCTTGACGGCTTAAATGATCAGGTGCTTTTTCATCCGCAACCTCCATTATCTCTATTTTCGCATACGTCGATAACCGCTTTACATATTCGTCGATTGCTTGCTTTAAATATTTTTCTTTTAACTTGCCAACAGTTAAAACCATTATATTCACATAACATCCCCACTTTACAAACAAGTTATCAACAATACTTATCCACATATACACATGATACGTCCGCATATTGCGCTAAAAACATTCGTTCCCTACTATATATTCTGCTTGTTTCGCACAAAATTCACATAATTTCGTTTGTTTATCCACAGGTATTGCTATAATTTGTGGCGCCCGTTCTTCGTTATCCACATACATATCAATCGCTAACTCCACATGTTCTAAACAACAATGCATTTTCTCCCCCCTTATCCACTTGTGGACAAAGAAAACAGGAGCGTTGTTTTCGCTCCTTGTTTTTTATCCACAATCAGCCTGTCTTCTTGCAACGAGAAGTTTCGTTAAAATGATTCTTTCGTCAACCGTACCGTCACCGTCGCCTTTTTCCCATCGCGGTAAAACGTGACTGTCAAGTCATCGCCAATTGTCTTTTTCGTATATAAATATTTCCGTAAGTCTAACACGTTCGTAATTTTTTTCCCATCTAACGCGACAATGACATCGAATTGGCGCAACCCTGCTTGTGCTGCTGGCGATCTCGGCACCACTTGAATAATCGCAACCCCTTCCGTCACGTTTGGCGGCAAATGCAGCGTTTCTTGCAAGTGATACGATGAAATATCACTTAATGACCGGAGTTCTACCCCTATATATGGTCGGCGAACTTGCCCGTACTTTTCTAAATCAGCAATAATCGGTCTTGCCGAGTTAATGGGAATCGAAAAACCGATTCCTTCCACAGCTTCTTGGGCAATTTTCATCGAATTAATGCCAATCACTTGCCCTTCAATATTTACTAATGCACCACCACTATTTCCAGGGTTAATTGCCGCATCGGTTTGTAATACTTCGGCATTCCAATCGGGCAATCCGTCTTGGTCTAAATCGACTTCAATCGTGCGATTTTTTCCTGAAATAATTCCTTGCGTTACTGACCCAGCAAATTGTAACCCAAGCGGATTCCCAATTGCAATAACTGGCTCTCCTAACTTCACAGCATCCGAATCACCAAACTCGGCGACTTTTTTTACGTGCTTTGCGTCAATTTCGAGGACAGCTAAATCAGTTAATGCATCGCTTCCTAACAAGCGAGCGAGAACGCGTGTCCCTCCTTTTAAACTCACTTCCAATTGACTCGCGTTTTCTACCACATGATGATTCGTTACGATGAATGCTTTACCGTTCGCTATTTTATAAATCACTCCTGAACCAGTCCCTGCCTCACCGCCTTGCGACCAAAAATTTGCTTCTTGAATATTCACAACGCCGACAACGGCATCTGATACTTTGTCAATCGCCTTCGTCACTTGGGACACAACGTTCACTGACACATTTTCTCGGACAGTTGGCTGGTTAACCGCCTCTTCCTTGCTCGTCTGTCCGCTCTCTTTTGGAGTCACTGAATAAGGCAAGACATCCCATGTGGAAAGCACAGGAATGGAAAACACCACTAATAATGCCCCGAGCAATGCACCGACTAAAGCAGCGAGAAACGTACCGCGCCGATTCCCTTTTTGCTTTTGCCGATACGGTTCATAATGGTCGTCATAGTAGCCCATTCTTCCCTCACCTACCCTTTCTAATATGTATCCGTTTTTTTATTATACTGCTTTCACTTGGCAAAAATCCATTTTGGACACATTAGCCCATCTTTCCCAAAATGGCGCCTACACATACGCTAAGTCTGTCGGGATTTTCGGGTCGGTATCATAAAGAACGAATTGCTCCCCGACCGCAAACTCTCGATTAACCAATAGTTGTTCCACCGTCATACGCGCAAGCTCTTTCATATTGTTATCTTGGCTTAAGTGAGCTAAATAAATTCGCTTCGTTCGCTCCCCAATCACATCAGCAAGTGCTAGCGCTGCATCTTCATTCGACACATGACCAACGTCGCTCAAAATGCGGCGCTTAATGCTCCACGGATAAGGGCCCATCCGTAACATTTCGACATCGTGATTGCTTTCAAATACAAATACATCGGCATGTTCAATTGTCCGTTTCATCCGTTCACTTACATATCCTGTATCCGTCATTAACGCTAGCTTTTTTCCCTTGTGGTGAAAGACGTAAAACATCGGTTCAGCCGCATCATGAGAAACGCCGAACGATTCGACATCTATCCCACCAAACGACCGAACCGAGCCGGTTGGAAAGACAAATTTCTGGTCTGTCGGAATTTCACCAACCAATCCCTCCATTGCTTTCCATGTTTTCTCGTTTGCATAAATCGGCAGTTGGTATTTGCGGGCAATGACCCCCAACCCTTTAATATGATCACTATGCTCATGCGTCACTAAAATTGCCGTCACATCTTTTAGATGACGGCCAATTTGTTCAAAAAGTTGCTCGAGCTGCTTGCCGCTCAATCCTGCATCGACAAGTAGACGTTCTCTTTCTGTTTCCACATAAAAAGCATTCCCTGTACTTCCACTAGCAAGCACGCTAAATCGCATCATTCCACTCACTCCAACACGCTTCCTTCATCGTTAATAATTTGTCCTTCAAATGCATGAATAAAATAATCTTTCTTCCCATTTACTACTATATGCCATGTGGGTGTTAGCACTTGTGAAGCAGTAAACTGTACGAGCGCATAATACCCAAGTTCAATTGTTGTCACGCGATCACCAGGTTTTAAATAATCTTTTTTATACAGCGTTTCAATCGCTTTTATCGCTGGAATAATGTCTTGTTTTTTCTCGTATTTCTCTAAATCGTCTAACATCGTTTGCTCATACGAAACCACTTCTTTTTTGTCGTTCAAATGCAATAAAAGCATGCTGCTGACGTTTTTATAAATCATTTTATTTCCATATGTTTGAAAGCAAACGATTGTTCGTGATTTCTCGTCAAACGTCCAAAAAGCATACTCTTTCCCATTAATAATGTTTTTCTTCAAAAATTCATTTAAGCTATAGGGATCTTTCACATCGGCAATCGCTATCGGATGAATAAACACTGACTGCAATACCGACTGATTGCTCGTCGAAATTTTTTGGTTTGCTAATTTCTCTGTTTCTTGCCGAGTGAAAATTTTGCTTTTGCCACTTACGTACGATGCTTTTGTCACTTCTTTCGGAATATCCACATACGTAATCCCGTTTGCCTCTAACTGTTCTTCAATCGTTGTTTCTAAAATGACATCCAGCTGGCTACTATTTCGCTTTTGCACAAATTGATAGCCTAAAAAAAGGTCGAGGATAAGGAACGTAATGATAAAAATAGTTTTCGTCTTACTCCAATCCACCGGCTCCCCCTCCTCGTCCTCCGGTTGTTTCTGTTAACGAAATCGGTTTCCAAGTCCCATTATATAGACAAAACCATGCTGGTTCCAAAATAATAACCTTTCCTTTTCCTTGTTCTTTCACTAGTTTGTATCCAAGCGCAATGCCATCCACTAATACCTTTCGAAATCCTTTTTGTTTTTCCAGTTGTTTTATCACTTCTTGGCCAGACCATACTTTTGTCGATACGCTCACACGGTCAGGAATTTCTAAGCGGAACAACGGACGCTGATATTTATTGACCTCGTTCGTTCCCCATATTTGAATAATTTCCGACATTCCATAATCATTAAAGACAGGGTAGTTATTTGCATAAAGCCTAAAAACGACTTTCCGCTTTTCTTGGTCCCATTCCGCAAAATGGTACATATCGGTCCAACCGCCATGTTCGTTCACGAAATCAATACTTTTTTGAATTAATGCCGCGCTATCTTCGCTTGGTGAGCCTTCTGTATTTTTCGCCGCTGGATTTACATATAGCAGCAACTTTTGCAGAAAGTTCACATCCATTAATCTTGACCCGTCGGTATATTCCTCGCCAAATGCTAATACATCTTTTTTTACAAAACTAGGGTCGCTAAATAGCGCTTCTTTAAATTTATCTGGATCGAGCTCATCTGTATAATATTGTAGCCGGCTCATCATCATTTCTTTTTCCGGCAAAAAAAACGCCTTCGTTTCGCTCACGTTATAGGCTAAATAGCGCGGAAATTTTTCAGCCTTTTCGTAAAACTGATTAATTTCTCCTAATGACACATCACTCACGGTCGCTTTATACACTCTGCGATGATCGGTCGAAACAAAATAAGCAATAAGCCCTTGATTTTTTCCGATTGGAATAACAATCGTATTAAAACTAACCCCGTCCATCCCTTTATCGTCAATTTGGAAAAGATCACGGAAAATATTCATTGGGATATCATCGGGATAAATGATTTCGATCGCTTCTTTCCGATGGACAAACGATGAAAAATCTTCTTTGGAGATAGTGGACGAAATGTTTTCGAAATCATCAAACGTCCATTTTTTCATCTCTTTGAGAAGCTTCGTCATATCCCCTTCATCTATCATCCCATAGTGCGCATCATTTTTATGAATGATAATTTGTGAAGGACGGACGATCATGGATGTTTCCACTTGGGTGTTGCTAATCGATACGTTTTGAATATATTCATCTGTTTGAATCGCATCATACTGCGGATGATACGTCCACAATTCCCACGTAAACGCAATGCTTGTCAACACTAAAAACGTTAACAAAATCGTTTTCGCTGTCTCATACTTCATCCCATTCATCCTCTTGTATTCGTTCAAATGGCAATGTAAAGAAAATCGTCGTTCCTTTATTTTCTTGGCTTCGGGCCCAAATTCTTCCCCCATGGGCGACGACTACTTCTTTTGCGATCGCTAGCCCTAATCCTGTTCCTCCAAGTTTTCGTGATCGTGCTTTATCAACACGGTAAAATCGCTCAAATACTTTTGATAAATCTGATTTAGGAATGCCAACCCCTTCATCGGTGACGCTGACTAAAATTTCATCGCTTAACTCTTTCACACGAAACGTAATATTTCCACCGTGCGGAGAATATTTTAAAGCGTTCGAGATAATATTATCAAGCACTTGTGTAATTTTATCTTCGTCAATTTCAATAAAAATCGCTTCATCCGGTATTTTGCGAATGAATGTAATATTTTCATTTTTCGTTAGCTCAAATCGGTCAATGACCTGGTGAAAGTAGCGGGAAAAATTGACCCATGATTTGCTTAATTTATAATCTTTGCTATCTAGTTTTGAAAGCTGTAATAAGTCATTTACAAGCCGAATCATTCGTTCGGTTTCTGTTTGTGCTACTTCAATAAACCTTGGCGCAATTGTTTCATCTCTCCACAAACCTTCTCCAAGCGCCTCTAAATAGCTTTTCATCGTCGTTAACGGCGTCCGAAGTTCATGTGAAACATTGGCGACGAACTCTCGCCGCTCTTGGTCAATTTTCTCTTGCTCTGTTATATCATGAAGCACGACAATCAACCCGTTGACAAAGCCCGTTTCTTTTTGAATGACGGACAAAGAAGCGCGCAAAACATATAATTCTTCTTCGGTACTAAAATCTAAAATGAGCGAATCGCGCTCCTCAATTAACGTTTCAAACGTATATTGCCCTTCTAACCCCAATACATCGATAATCGAACTAGAAAGCACTGTTTCACGTGAAACATTTAAAATGTTTAACGCAGCATCATTAATTAAAATGATGTTGCCACGCCGATCGGTAGCGATGACCCCATCGGTCATATGGGTAAGCACAAGTGCCAATTTCCGCCGTTCCCCTTCGGTAGTTGCTTGTGCCTCTTGCAACTTTTTCGTTAAGTTATTAAATGTCATCGCTAATTGCCCGATTTCATCGTACCCGTACACTTTTACTTTTCGGGAGAAATTTCCTTTTGCCATCGCGAGCGCCTGTTTTCGCATATCGGAAATCGGGCGAGTAATCGTACGAGATAAAAAGATTCCTAATACTGCCGTAATTGCTAATGCAATTCCTGTCCCTGTGGCAAAAATCATATTGATTTGCTTCATTTGGGAAAAAACGTTTTCCATCGACGCAATGACATAAATAGCCCCTTTAATCTCGCCATTTAGTTTTACTGGCGTCGAAGAAATATACATCCGATGGCCTGTCTTCGGATCAATTAACGTTCGGTCGACAACTTCCCCTGTCACAAGCGCTCGCTTGACAAAAATTTCGGTCGTCCGCTTCCCTACGATGTTTTGCATATATGGATTCGATGTCGCCAATACTTTTCCTTTATCATCAATGACGCGAACTTCCGAAATATCTTGCGAAATAAAATCGTGAAGCAGCGAGCGAATTTCTTCTTCTAACGTCGGGTCTTTTTTGTCATCTCGCTCTTTGCTCATCGCTTGCTCCACATTATACGCAAGTAGCGTTACTCGTTCATTCAAGGAATTTTTGAAGTTTTGGACGAGTTGTGTTTCTAATTCCCGAACAAAATACACGCCAATAATTTGCATCGCTACAAGAATAAGCAGTACGTAAATCAACACAAATTTAAAATGAATGGAACGAAAAGGTCCTACTTTTTTCATGCTGTTTCTTTTACTCCTGTTCTGGATTACGTAAATAATAGCCGACGCCTCGACGTGTCACGATCCATGCCGGATGGGAAGGATTGTCTTCAATTTTTTCCCGCAAACGGCGAACCGTTACGTCTACTGTGCGAACGTCCCCATAATAGTCGTATCCCCATACAGTTTGTAACAAATGCTCCCTTGTCATCACTTGTCCAATATGTTTGGCCAAATAATGAAGCAGCTCAAATTCGCGATGGGTTAATTCGATCGTTTCTCCCCTCTTTAGCACAATGTATGCATCAGGGCGAATGACGAGCGATCCAACCACGATTTCGCTCATATCATTTGCTTCGTCTTGTGCGCCTGCTGTTGGCTGATGGCGGCGCAAGTTCGCTTTGACACGCGCAAGCAACTCTCTTGTGCTGAACGGCTTCGTTACGTAATCGTCTGCACCCAATTCAAGGCCAAGCACTTTATCAATCTCCGAGTCTTTCGCTGTCAGCATAATAATCGGCATATCGTATTTTTTCCGCACTTCGCGGCATACTTCCATACCGTCTTTTTGCGGGAGCATAATGTCGAGTAAAATCAAATCAGGAACATGTTCTTCCACTTTTTGCAGCGCTTCGACGCCATCGTAAGCGCAAATAACTTCATATCCTTCTCTTTGCAAATTAAATTGCAAAATATCCGCAATCGGTTTTTCATCATCAACTACAAGAATTCGTTTCTCCATCTGATTGTACATCCTTCCTTCTTTGATGGATTACTATTTCGGGGGCAAACGACAATCACGTTTCCCCTGCATTCAAAAAAAGCGTATATATTAATAATGTACCATGTTATGAGCGCGAATTCACTTATTACCGATTACCAGCAATAAAAGAAAAGCATAGACACCTGTTTGTGCCTATGCTTTCTTTTTGCTTTTCTTATGCGTATACGCTACGGATGATGTTTGTTTGCGAGCGGTCTGGACCGACAGAGAAAATAGAGAGCGGAATGCCCGTTAATTGAGAAATTCGCTCTACATAGTGTCGAGCGTTTGCTGGTAGCTCATCTAAACTTTTGACGCCTGTAATGTCTTCCGTCCATCCAGGAAGCTCTTCATATACCGGCTCACATTCTGCCAATACTTTCAAGCTTGCTGGAAATTCTTCGATGATTTGTCCTTTATAGCGGTACGCTACACAAATTTTTAACGTTTCAATTCCTGTTAACACGTCAATCGAGTTTAATGATAAGTCTGTAATGCCGCTCACCCGGCGAGCGTGACGGACAACGACGCTGTCGAACCAACCAACACGCCGTGGACGTCCTGTCGTCGTTCCGTATTCCCGACCTACTTCGCGAATGCGATCGCCAATTTCATTATGCAATTCTGTCGGGAACGGACCGTCGCCGACGCGCGTAGTATATGCTTTCGCCACTCCTACGACATGCTTAATTTTCGTCGGACCGACCCCTGAACCGATAGTCACACCGCCAGCGACTGGATTCGATGACGTAACGAATGGATACGTTCCTTGGTCGATATCCAACATGACACCTTGCGCCCCTTCAAACAAGACACGTCGCCCTTCATCTAGCGCACTATTCAGCACAACGGACGTATCGCATACGTATTTCGCGATTTGTTGCCCGTATTCATAATACTCTTGTAAAATGTCTTCGAGCTTAAATCCTTCCACACCATATACTTTTTCAAACAAAACGTTCTTTTCTTGTAAGTTACGAGCAAGCTTTTCTTCAAACACTTCGCGGTCTAATAAATCGACAATGCGAATCCCTATGCGAGCTGCTTTATCCATATATGCTGGGCCAATTCCTTTTTTCGTCGTTCCGATTTTATTTGCACCTTTCCGCTCTTCTTCTACTTCGTCCAATTTGAGATGGTATGGCAAAATGACGTGAGCGCGATTGCTAATGCGTAAATTGTCCGTAGAAACGCCCCGTTCGTGTAAATATTGCAACTCAGCAACGAGCGCTTTCGGATCAACGACCATTCCGTTTCCGATGACACATATTTTATCTTTATAAAAAATTCCGGATGGAATAAGATGCAATTTATATTTTTCTCCATTAAAAACAATCGTATGTCCTGCGTTATTTCCACCTTGATAGCGTGCAATTACTTCTGCATTTTCGGATAAGAAATCCGTAATTTTTCCCTTTCCTTCATCGCCCCATTGTGCCCCAACAACGACTACTGAAGACATGGCGAGCACCTCCGCTTTCCTCGATATAAACATAGTAAGTGTAGCACTTTTATTCACTAAAGTCAATAAAACACGAACATTAAATAGGTATTTATCATATTTTATTCGTATACAAAAAAACGCGCTCGAAGCGAGAGCACGTTAAGCACCTGGAGGGATTTGCGTATCATCAAATCGTCGCTCTAGGTTGACGAATTTATTATATTCTTTAATAAAGGCTAACTGGACGGTTCCCACTGGACCGTTCCGTTGCTTAGCAATGATGATTTCAATAATATTTTTATTTTCCGAGTCTTTGTCATAGTAATCATCGCGATATAAAAACGCGACAATATCTGCATCTTGCTCAATGCTTCCCGATTCACGAATATCGGACATCATCGGGCGTTTATCTTGGCGCTGCTCTACGCTACGCGATAGCTGCGATAGAGCGATGACAGGCACTTCTAATTCCCGAGCGAGCGCTTTTAACGAACGGGAAATTTCTGATACTTCTTGCTGGCGATTTTCACGATTTCTTCCGCTTCCTTGAATAAGCTGTAAATAGTCAATCAACACCATGCCAAGCCCGCTTTCTTGTTTGAGGCGGCGGCATTTTGCCCGAATTTCACTGACGCGAATACTTGGCGTATCATCGATATAAATGCCCGCATTGGATAAACTCCCCATCGCCATCGTTAACTTTCCCCAGTCTTCTGGCGTTAGTTTACCTGTCCGCAAATTTTGCGCATTAATGTTTCCTTCTGCGCAAAGCATCCGCATCACAAGTTGCTGCGCGCTCATTTCTAAGCTAAAAATCGCCACGTTTTCATTTGTTTTCGTCGCTACATTTTGCGCAATATTAAGGGCAAACGCCGTTTTCCCGACAGAAGGGCGAGCAGCGACAATAATTAAATCGCTTCGTTGAAAACCAGCGGTCATGCGATCTAATTCGGTAAAGCCGGTCGGGATTCCTGTAATTTCTCCTTTTCGGTTGTGAAGCATTTCGATATTATCATACGCTTGCACGAGCACGTCTTTAATGTTTTGAAACGCCCCAGAATGCTTCCGCTGCGAAATCTCCATAATTTTCTTTTCTGCTTCATTTAGCAGCACATCGACTTCATCTTCGCGCGTATAGCTGTCTTGGGCGATCGATGTCGCGGTGCGGATGAGGCGGCGAAGTACTGATTTTTCTTCCACAATTCGCGCATAATATTCGACGTTTGCAGCGGTTGGGACAGAATCGGCGAGTTCGCTTAAATAGGAAACGCCCCCTACTTCTTCAAGCGCTTTCGCATCGGCCAACTCAGCTGTAACGGTTACTAAGTCCACCGGTTCCCCTTTATCGGCTACTTTCAACATCGCATGGAAAATTTTTTGGTGTGCGGCGCGGTAAAAATCTTCTGGGATTAAAATTTCCGAAGCTAATGTTAAAGCAGATGCATCAAGGAAAATCGCTCCTAATACTGCCTGCTCTGCTTCGATGTTTTGCGGCGGAATGCGTTCTGTAAATAAATCGTCCATCGTATTCACCACCTTTTCAATCATCTAAAACGCCATCATAAGAAAAATGTGATTATATGAGGAAGCCCCCATAAAATCACATTTTCTACGGACTACTTTTGCTCGCTTACATGCACTTTTAATGTGGCCGTTACTTCCGGATGAAGCTTCACTGGCACATTTGTATAACCTAAAGCGCGAATGGCATCTTCTAATTCAATTTTGCGCTTATCAATTTTCACGCCATGCTGAGCTTGCAGCGCTTCGGCAATTTGTTTGCTTGTAATCGAACCAAATAAGCGACCACCTTCGCCTGCTTTCGCAAACAGCTGAACTGTCAATTTTTCTAACTGCTCTTTCAACTGTTTCGCCTTCGCCAATTCTTCTTCTGCTTGGCGTTTTTCTTTATTTTTTTGCGCTTCAAGCGCTTTTAAGTTAGCTGGTGTTGCTTCTATTGCCAACCCTTGCTTTAAAAGGAAGTTTTGTGCATATCCATCGGCTACGTTTTTAATCTCCCCTTTTTTTCCTTTCCCTTTCACATCTTTTAGAAAAATCACTTTCATGATTTTTTCCCTCCTTCTAAGTACTCATCAATGGCAACACGCAATCGCCGTTCTGCCTCATCAATGGTCACATTGGAAAGCTGCGCAGCAGCATTCGTTAAATGCCCCCCTCCGCCTAAACTTTCCATAATGACTTGGACGTTAATATCGCCTAACGAGCGGGCACTGATGCCGATTGTCTCGTCTGTTCGTTTGGAAATGACAAAGGAAGCAACTACGCCGCTGAGCGTCAACAGTGTATCTGCGGCTTGTGCAATTAACACTTGATCATATGCTTCATTCGGATTTCCTTTTGCAATGGCGATTCCTTTTGCACTAATAGAAGCTTTTTCAATGATTTTCGCTCGTTTTACATAACTCGCAATATTTTCTTTCAACAGTTTTTGTACTAACACCGTATCCGCACCTTGAGCCCGCAGATAAGAAGCCGCATCAAATGTACGTGAACCGGTGCGGAATGTGAAGCTCTTTGTATCGACGACAATCCCCGCCAGTAAAGCAGTCGCCTCTAACATTGTCAGCTTGGCTCGCTGCGGCTGGTATTCAAGCAATTCAGTTACTAATTCTGACGTCGAGGAAGCATATGGTTCCATATAGACGAGAAGTGGATTCTCAATAAATTCTTCGCCACGGCGATGGTGGTCAATGACGACAATATGGTCGGTACGGAAAATCAATTTTTCCTCAATCACTAACGACGGTCGGTGCGTATCGACGATGACAAGCAACGTATCGTCTGTCATGACTTCTAGTGCTTGTTCCGGCTTAATAAACCGTGACCATAGCTCGGGATAGTTTTTAACTTCTTCAATAAGGCGCTGTGCTCCGGCATCGATTCGGTTCGTATCGAGCACGATAAACCCTTCTTTTTGATTGAGCTGCGCCATTTTTAAAATTCCAATTGCCCCGCCCAATGCGTCCATATCTGGATATTTATGTCCCATCACCATTACTTTATCGCTGTCGACAATTAATTCTTTTAACGCATGGGAGATGACGCGCGCTCGCACCCGCGTGCGCTTTTCAATCGGATTTGTTTTTCCTCCGTAAAATTTCACTTTTCCATTTGCTTGTTTAATAGCAACTTGATCCCCGCCGCGCCCGAGCGCCAAATCTAAGCTTGATTGCGCAAGCGCCCCTAGTTCTGGGAACGAAGGCGCGCCCGTACCCATTCCGATGCTTAGCGTCAATTGAATATTATTTTTCATCGTTTGTTCGCGCACTTCATCTAAAATAGAAAATTTACTTTTTTCTAATTGTTGTAAAATTTTCTCATTCAATATAGCGACAAACCGATCAGATGATGTTCTTTTTAAAAACATCCCATAGTCATTCGCCCATTTGTTTAATATGGACGTCACTTGGCTGTTCAGTTGGCTTTTCGCTTGATCGTCCATTCCTTGCGTAATTTCATCATAATTATCAAGGAAAATAATACCTAACACAACCCGCTCTGCCTCGTATTGTTTTTCAATCTCCACTTGGTCGGTGACATCAAAAAAGTAAAGGAGCTTTTCTTCCCGCTTAATGACCACTTTAAACTTTCGGTCGTGAATGTCGATTAATTCTGTATCGCTTTCTTGTTTCAGAACAGGAATTAACTGTTCCGCCACATCATATAATGAACGACCGACTAACGTCTGCTCTCCAAAGCAAGACGTTAAAAAAAAGTTCGTCCATTCAATAACATAGTCATCATTAATCAACATAATTCCAATTGGCATTTCCATTAGTGCTTCTTCGCCCACTTTTTTCAAGCGATGCGATAGTTGGGAAATATGCTGTTCAATTTCAACATGTAGCTTCCGCTGTGAGCGTATAACATAATAAACAACAAATAAGAGGAGCAAAAGATTGGCTAACCCCAATATCCATTGAAAATATGCCAATAACGCAAGCGAGAGAAAAGAAACGGCAAGCAATGCATAAAGAGGGTAGCGATATGCCTTTTTTTTGTAAAAATGAGACATTTATGTCAGCTCCTAAATCATCATTCTTTCGCCTATTGAACACGTTTTCGCAATTCAAATCCTAAATCAATTATACCTAATATCGCGATAAGATAAAGTAAAAAAGGGACAAACAAGCAAACTATTGTTCCAGCAACGACAATTCCTTTCGCAATTTGTTTACGATACGCGAGATAGTAAAGAAACGAAAAACCTTGAATGGCAAATAAAAGCTGTAATACATAATATAAATTGATGACCACAATAAACGCAAACGTCCCTTGTTCTAACGGAAAAAAGGTAGCGATTAGCACGAGCAAATAATACCACACTAACTGCCTTGGCAACATTAACTGGCGAAACGGTGGCCACGTTCCAACAGATAACTTTAACCGTTTTAGAATCGGAACAGAAACGATGATCGTCAAATAAGCAAATGCAAGGGCAGCAATCACGAATAACGTTGGCGTAACATATTTGATTACCCTCAATCCTTGCTCAAAACGAGCAATGGTTTCCTCCGGCAGCTTTTTCCCTGCACTTTCCATTACTTGCACAGCGGTGTGAAAAGAATCGCTTAGCATGGAAAGAGTTTGAGCAATGATATCGAGTTCGAAAAATTTTATAGATATGACATAATTTATAACTATATTCACTAAAAAAGCAACAGTCGCGGCTGCTAATACGGCATACTGATTTTTTTGTTTTGCTAACAATGCACCGATGACAATTCCACTCGTTCCAAACATAACAGCAGCAAAAGCAGATAATAAGGTGCTAATAACCGTTGAAACGATGACAGCGGCAGTTAATAACACAAGAGCTGACCGGTAGCCGTGCCGCATCGTAAAAACGATAAAAGGGAGCGGTAAAAATAAGCTAATGATCATCCCAAACAACGGCACGTATACTGAGGCTAAAAACAACACAATAAAAATGGCAAGCTGAATCGCTGCTTCTGTCAGCGCATATGTATTTCTCACATCCTACCCTCCTCGTATAAAAAAAGCAGTAAGGCTTCGTCCCCCTTACTGCTTTTCGTCTTATTCACCTGCTACGTATGGTAATAATGCCATTTGACGAGCGCGTTTGATTGCAACTGTTAATTTCCGCTGATATTTTGCGCTTGTACCAGTCACACGGCGAGGCAAAATTTTTCCACGCTCAGAAATAAATTTCTTTAATGTATCGACATCTTTATAGTCGATATGCGTAATTCCGTTCGCTGTGAAGTAGCAAACTTTCCGACGTTTTGCACGTCCGCCTTTACGTCCTGCCATCTGTTATCCTCCTTCCTTTTTTTAAAATAATGATATTAGAAACGGTTATCACGTTCAATAATTAAAAAGGCAAGTCGTCATCCGAGATGTCGATCGGTTGCCCATCATGAGCAAACGGATCTTCATCAATGCGACTGAAATTTTGATCAGGCGTGTGTCGTTGGTTCTGATTTTGTCCAAATGGATATGGCTCCCCGTAGTAGCCACCTGTTGCTGTACCACGTTGTTCTGTGCTACCTCTCGGTTCAAGAAATTGAACACTATCAGCAACCACTTCGGTTACGTACACACGTTTTCCGTCTTGACCTTCATAACTTCTCGTTTGCAACCGTCCGTCCACACCAGCTAAACTTCCTTTTTTCAAGAAATTAGCGACATTTTCTGCAGGACGGCGCCAAACGACGCAGTTAATGAAATCTGCTTCGCGCTCACCCTGTTGGTTTGTAAACGGGCGATTGACCGCTAACGTAAATGTGGCAACAGCAACCCCATTTGGAGTATAGCGCAATTCTGGGTCTCTTGTAAGTCGCCCTACAAGAATTACGCGATTAATCATCAGAACCACTCCTTAAACATCGGAATTATTCTTCCTCTTTTACGACAATGTGACGAATGATGTCTTCGCTAATTTTCGCTAAACGGTCAAATTCTTGTACCGCTTTTGGTTGAGACATCACGTTCACGATCATGTAGTAACCGTCACGGAAATCCTTGATTTCATATGCTAAACGACGTTTACCCCATTCTTTTACGCTCGTAATTTCCGCACCATTTTCTGTTAAAATGTTGTTAAAACGCTCAACAACTACTTTCCGACCTTCATCGTCGATATTTGGGCGGATAATGTACATGATTTCGTATTTTCTCACTGTCCGTCACCTCCTTTTGGTCTAAACGGCTCTATAAAAGAGCAAGGAGCAATATGCATTACTCACATTTTCTGATTATACCATGATAAAATGACCGATGCAATACTACACATTAAAACGGAAATGCATAATATCGCCGTCTTGCACTTCGTACTCTTTTCCTTCTAATCGTACTTTCCCAGCTTCACGGGCTGCTGCCATCGAACCGCAAGCCAATAAATCATCAAAAGAAACTGTTTCTGCGCGAATAAACCCTCGTTCAAAATCGGAATGAATAATGCCAGCACATTGCGGCGCTTTCATTCCTTTACGGAATGTCCAAGCGCGCACCTCTTGTTCTCCAGCCGTAAAATACGTAGCCAATCCTAACAAGCTGTACGCTGCGCGAATAAGTTGGTCTAGTCCCGATTGTTTAATGCCTAGTTCTTGTAAAAACATTTGTTTTTCTTCTTCGTCGAGCTGGGCAATTTCTTCTTCCACTTTCGCACATACGACGATTACTTCCGCATTGTCGCTTTTTGCAAACTCCCGCACTTGTTGAACGTAAGGGTTCGCATCTGGATTAGCTAAATCTTCTTCGCCTACATTCGCTACATATAACATCGGCTTAATGGTTAGCAAATGGAGATGTTTTACAACTTTCATTTCTTCTTCCGTAAACGACAACGTGCGCGCTGCTTTTCCCGCTTCAAACGTTTCTTTTAATCGAACGAGAATGTCATGCTCGAACATGGATTCTTTATCTTTTTGCTTCGCCATCTTTCCAACGCGGTCCATGCGCTTTTCCACCGTTTCGAGGTCCGCCAAAATTAGTTCTAAGTTAATCGTTGCAATGTCGGAAAGTGGGTCGACTTTTCCAGCGACATGGGTAATATTTTCGTCGGAGAAGCAGCGAACGACTTGGCAAATCGCATCGACTTGGCGAATATGGGATAAAAACTTATTTCCTAGTCCTTCTCCTTTACTCGCTCCTTTGACAATGCCTGCAATATCGGTGAATTCAAATACTGTCGGTACTGTACGTTTTGGTTTTACAAGCTCTGTTAATTTTTTTAATCGTTCATCAGGAACTTCAACTATTCCTACGTTCGGCTCAATCGTACAAAACGGATAATTCGCAGACTCCGCGCCTGCTTTTGTAATCGCATTAAATAACGTCGATTTTCCGACGTTCGGTAAACCGACGATTCCTGCTGTTAATCCCATTTTTCCACTCCTCTTTCACCGTCAAATCTTTTCTCATTATAGATATTAAAAAATAAAATGACAAGCACGTTCATTCGTTTATTTTCTCGATATTTACTAGACAATCATACAACGTACTTCCTTGACCGTTGTCTGATTCACGATCCGATGTCAATACATTGACGCTTCCCCCAAATTTCCCCCATTGCCCTTCATCGATATTTATTGTTTTCGCATGAGCATTCGGTAAAATTTTCACGATACCAGAAAGCTCACCGCGGTCATTAAAAATTCTTACACGGTCACCGTCTACTAGTCGTTTTTCATCTGCAATATCCCTAGATATTTCGATTTTGATCGATTGCAGCGATTCGATTAAATGGTAATGCTGCGAATGATTCGAGCGCAGCGGATGAATCGTTAATAACCGATACGGGTACTTTTTGACCATTTCAGGATTCGTTAGTTCTGATTCAGACGGATACGCAAGACGCAATTTCCCATCCCTTCCTTTTTGGGGAGCTACTAGCGAGGTAAACTCGTACTTTCCGCTCGGCGTTTGAAAACGGTAATCTGACCAAGGCACTGCCTTTACCGGCAATAGCATACGTTTTTCCTGTCTTAGGGCTTCAAGGGTAATTCCATGTTTCTCTAGACCGCGTAAGCCCATTGCTAAAAATTCTTCTCGCGAAAAAGCAAAGTCTTTACCGAATCCTAATCGTTCAGCTAGTTGCGTCCAAATCCAAAGCTCCGGCTTCGCTTTCCCTGGAGGCGCAACAAGCGCTGGACCGTAATTAACGTAGGCATGATACATGGACGAATAATAAATGTCTTCCTCTTCAAATACGGTTGTCGTCGGCAACACATAATCTGCTGCTTCGGCTGTATCGGTCATAAACTGTTCGAGCACAACGACCGTTTCGACCGATTGAAACGCTTTTTTCACAACATTCGTATTTGGTACTTGTGTGAGGGGATTGCCGCACGTCACGATAATCATTTTAATTTCTGGGTCGGTTGCTTGTAAAATTCCTTCTGCTTGTTTCATCATCGTAAAAGTACGCGAAGCGGTTTTTCGTTCAGGCAACGTTAACTCCTCCAACGAAAAACTTTGTCCAACTTGCAAGTTACCAAAATTCGCACCGCCCCCTGGAATACCAACATTTCCGCTCATCGCCACGAGCGCATCAATAAGACGAATCGTATTGCCACCGTTTGCATATCGCTGCATGCCAAGCCCTAAATAAGTCATCGTTGGGCGATCTCCGTAAAGGCGAGCGAGCCACGTCATCGTCTCCCGTTCTACACCAGTCAGCCGTTCGATTTCTTCGAGCGTAATGGTTTTTAACAACGCTTTGATGTCCACAAATCCGAATGTATAGTTTTCAATAAAAAAACGATCTTCTAGCCCTAACCGCAATAGTTCTTTCATGACGCCAATCGCTAAAAATCCATCCATACCAGGAGCAATCGATACGTATTTATCGGCGATTTGTGCGGTTTGATTATAGATTGGGTCAATTACTACTAATGTCGTTCCTTGTTTTTTTACCGCTTTTAGGTGTTGAAACAAATGCATATTCGTCCGCGCGACATTTCGTCCCCAAATAATGACATGCTTACTATGATAAATATCTTCAGGCGCATGGCTATACGCATTTCCAAAATCCCACGTTTGTGCTTCAATTCCCGCTCCCCAGCAAAGGCTTCCTGTCAACTCAGTCACTCCACCATAGCAGTTGAAAAAACGGCGAGCTAGATTGGATAACAGCCCACTATTAGCATAGTCATGGCTGTGAAGAACGGCCGTTGTTTTGGATTTCGTCCGAATTTCCGCCATTTTTTCTGCAATTTCATCCAATGCTTGTTCCCAAGAAATGCGAACAAATTGCCCATTTCTTTTTTTGAGCGGGTAAAGCAGTCGCTCCGATGAATTCGTGCGCGCTTCTAGCATTCGCCCACGTCCACAAATTTTTCCTTTCGTAATCGGATGTTCGTCATCACCATCAATTTTTACGACTTTCCCATGTTCAACCGTCACTTTTAGTCCACACGTATCCCAACAGTTTAATGGACAAGAAGAGATATGAACACCATCCATCCCCTTTCCCCCTTCTTTTCATTATTCCTCATGCTTTTCCAATACTTTTCTCAATTTACGAACAAATTCTCTGCGTGGCATTAACACACTATGTGCGCATCCCTCACATTTAATGCGGATGTCTGCCCCCATACGAATAATTTTCCAACGATTTGTCCCGCACGGATGGGGCTTTTTCATTTCGACAATATCTTGTAATCCAAACTCTTTCTCCATTGCTTCATCCTCCTAAGCATTAGTTGTCGCTTGGTTTGTTTCTTCTCGACGGTTATAAAGAACAAGACGCGGAAACGGAATTTCAATCCCATGTTCATCTAAACGAAGCTTAATTTCCTTGCGCAAAGCTCGCGCAATAAACGCATGGCGCATTGGCTTCGTTTCGCACGTCACGCGCATGACGACTTCTGAGTTTGTGAAATTTTGAATTCCTAACAATTCTGGCGGAGAAACGATATCTTCATACTTCGCTGGCAATTCCGCCAACAATTCGCGAATCACTTCCTCCGTTCGTTCAATATCCCCTTCGCAAGAAACGCTAACGTCTACTACTGCAACACTGTTATGCAAAGAAAAATTCGTCACTTGCGTAATCGTTCCGTTCGGAAGAATATGGACTTCTCCTGTCCAGCTTTTAATTTTTGTTACCCTTAACCCAATTTCCTCGACGTACCCTTCAAACGTACCAATTCGAACATAATCACCAACAGCAAATTGATCTTCAAAAATAATAAAAAACCCCGTAATAACATCTTTCACCAAACTTTGCGCCCCAAAACCGACAGCAAGCCCAACAATCCCAGCTCCAGCGAGTAGTGTACGAACTTCGACGCCAAACGTATCTAAAATCATCACAAACGCAATAAAATAAATCACGTACGTCACCACGTTATCAAGCAATCGTAACAACGTCGCCTCGCGCCGCTCGGAAATGCGGATCGGCGCCTTCTGACGCACTTTAAAAATATTATGGATAGCGATTTTTAATACTTTTGACGCAATCGCTGCAACGACGATAATCATGACCATCTTCACAATGCCTGTGCTTACTTTCACCCAAAACGCTTCATTCGTAAGAAACGCAAGCAGATGCTGATAAAACGTTTTGATGCTGTTCACTTTTTTTCTCACCTCGACATACGTTAAAATACTCTACTTTATGCATACCAATTATTTTATCAACACCTAGAGAAAAAAGGTAGCCTCCGCGCTCCAGAAGAAAAAGTGCAACCAATGTATATAATCCCTGTTTTTTCCGTATACTGTTTAATACTTTATTGGCTATTAGGAGTGAATAAGATGAGTTTATCACCCATTTTTTTTCAATCTAAAAATGAAAAAGAGCGCATTTTCTATGACGAACAAGGAGCAACCACTTTATTTGCCAGGCGTCTTTTATCATTACTTCCAACAACGGCAACAAAACCGCTCGCCATTGTTTGCATCGGAACTGACCGCTCAACAGGGGACGCGCTTGGTCCACTCGTCGGCACGATGTTAAAAGAAAAAAATGTCACGTATTTTCACGTATACGGAACGTTAGAAGAGCCTATCCATGCCGTAAATTTAGAAGAAAAAATTACTGCGATTCGCTCCATTCATGAAAATGCCTTTATGATTGCTGTCGACGCTTGTTTAGGACGATTGAAAAGCGTCGGAGCGATTACGATTGCCGAAGGGCCTGTCCGTCCTGGAGCTGGTGTAAATAAACAATTGCCACCGGTTGGCGATCTTCACATCACAGGCGTTGTCAACGTCAGCGGCTTTATGGAGTTTTTCGTTTTGCAAAATACACGTCTTCATTTAGTGATGAACATGGCGAAAACAATTGCCAATGGCATTTATGAGGCAGATCGTTATTTAAAGCGAAGAGATTATCTTCCTAGCAATTGGAGCAATGAACAATCTAATCCGCGATAAACGGGAAATCCCCTCTTGGTTTGCCAACAAGAAGGGATTTTTTATTATAAAATGTACATGATAACGACGATGAAGGCCGTGACAAGAATGCTCGGAAGCAAATTCGCTACGCGAACGGCAGTTATTCCAAGTAAATTGAGACCAATTGCTACAATTAAAATGCCGCCGGTCGCTGTTGATTCCGCAATAAACGAATTCATCAATCCTTTTGGCACGAATGTCTCAATTTGTGTCGCCAATAACGCAATCGTTCCTTCATAGAAAACAACAGGAAATGCGGAAAACAAGACACCGATGCCGAGCGTCGTTGTTAAAAGAATACTCGTAAAACCGTCAATGATCGATTTTGTATATAATACGCGATGGTCGCCACGCAACCCGCTGTCTAGAGCTCCGATAATCGCCATCGCACCGATGACAAATAGTAGCGTCGCCGCCACAAATCCTTTTGCAATCGCCCCTTGCTCTCGTCCTCCGATTTTTTGTTCTAACCAATAGCCGAGTCGATTCAATTGATGGTCCAAATCCCACAACTCTCCGAAAATGCCACCAAAAACAAGGCTGCAAATGACAACAAGAAACTGCTCGCTCTTTAGCGCCATTTGAATGCCTAATAACGTTACCGCAAGACCTATGCCGCTCATAACGGTTTCTTTCATTTTCTCTGGAATTCGATGAAACAATTTTCCAAGCAATGCACCGATAATAATACAAACTCCGTTCACAATCGTTCCTAATAAGGCCAACTCGTTCTCCCCTTTTCCAAAAAAAGAAACCATCTTTTTTGATGGCATTATTCATCCCACTGAACATCAAATAGTTGTAAAATCCGTTCTAAATCATCATTGGATAAAAATTCAATTTCAATTTTTCCTTTTTTCCGATTTTGTTTAATCGTAACATTAGTGCCTAGTTTCTCTCGTAGTAGTGATTCGCTTTGTTTAACAAAGACGCTTTTTTCTTTTTTCGGTTTGCTTGTTTCACGTGAAACATTTTGATTCATGTCGTGAATGAGTTTTTCTAGCTGACGAACATTGAGCTGTTCGGCAACGATTTTATCCACTACCGCTTTCATTTTTTCTTTTTTCTTTAATCCTAGTAATGCGCGTCCATGCCCCATTGACAACGTACCGTCATTCAGCAGCTGTTGAATCTCTTCTGGCAACGCCAATAAACGCAAATGATTAGCAATATGCGGACGGCTTTTTCCAACGCGAGCGGCTAATTGCTCTTGTGTCAACTCTAGATGCTCAATTAATGTTTGGTATGCCATCGCTTCTTCAATCGGCGTTAAATCTTCACGTTGCAAATTTTCTAGCAAAGCAAACTCCATCATTTGCTGCTCTGTTAAGTTGCGAACGACAACCGGTACAGTTTTTAAATTTGCTTCTTTCGCTGCACGAAACCGTCTTTCGCCGACGACAATTTCATATCCTTTAATGCTTTGACGAACAATTAACGGCTGTAAAATCCCATGCTCGATAATCGACTGCTTTAATTCTTCAATCGATTCCGAACGGAATGTTTTGCGTGGTTGATAAGGATTCGGACGCAGCTCTTTAATGCTTATTTCTTGAACTGTTTCTCCCTCTCTTACTTCCAAATTCGCAAACAGCGCGTTTATCCCTTTTCCAAGCCCTTTAGCCACGTGCCAACACCTCCTTCGCCAGCTCAATATATACTTCTGCTCCCTTGGACCGCACATCATACAAAATAATCGGTTTTCCGTGGCTCGGTGCTTCGCTTAGTCGGACGTTGCGCGGGATAATTGTATCGTACACCTTTTCACGGAAATATTTTTTTACTTCCTGAATGACTTGTATCCCTAAATTCGTTCGCGCATCTAACATCGTTAACACAACCCCGTCCAGCTTTAAGCTCGTGTTTAAATGTTTTTGGACGAGACGAATCGTGTTCAATAGCTGGCTAAGTCCTTCGAGCGCATAATATTCACACTGCACGGGGATTAAAACTGCGTCTGCAGCAGTTAGCGCGTTTAATGTCAATAGCCCTAAAGAAGGCGGACAGTCGATGAAAATAAAATCGTATTGCTCTTTAATCGGTTCAAGCGCGCTTTTTAATAAAATCTCCCTTGATACAACCGACACTAGTTCAATTTCTGCACCAGCTAATTGAATGGTAGCAGGGATAATATGTAAATGTTCAATGTTTGTCGGTCGGATAATTTCTCTTGCTTTCATTCCTTCTACTAAAAGATTATACATGCATTCGTCGATATCTCCCTTTTCAATGCCGATGCCGCTTGTGGCATTTCCTTGTGGATCGATATCGACAAGCAATACTTTTTTGCCAAGATGCGCCAAACAAGCGGCTAAATTTACCGCCGTTGTCGTTTTCCCCACTCCACCTTTTTGGTTTGCTATCGCAATGATTTTGCCCACGATGACACCTACCCTTAATTACTCATATGTTTTATTCTATCACGAAATAAAAAATGGAGGTATTTTCTATAAGGGAAATGCGATAAAAAACCTCATCACCTGCTTCATGATGAGGTTTTTTATGCCTATTTTTTCGGAATGCGGATGGTAATTTGATAGTAGTCGTCAAATTCTTCTTCTTCTGAATCGATAGACATCCCGCTATCCGCGACCATGGCTAACGATTGCCGAATCGTATTCACCGCGATTCGAACATCTTTACTGAATGATTTTCGCTTCGTTTTTGGTTTTGCTTGATTTGCTTCGAGCATTTTTAACACGCGGTCTTCGGTTTGCTTTACGTTGAGTTGCTTTTCGACGATTTCTTTTAATAACTTTAGCTGTTTTTCTTTATCTTTCAAAACAATTAACGCGCGCGCATGCCGCTCCGTAATCGTTCGTTGCAAAAGTGCTTCCTGTACTTCTTGCGGCAATTTCAATAAACGAAGCTTATTAGCGATTGTCGACTGGCCTTTGCCGAGCCGCTGCGCTAGTGCTTCTTGTGTTAAATGATGCAGCTCTAACAGTTTTGCATACGCCATTGCCTCTTCAATCGGCGTCAACTCTTCACGCTGCAAGTTTTCAATAAGCGCAACAGAAGCAGTTTCTTTATCGTTTAAGTTTTTAATAATTGCAGGGATTTCTGTCCAACCAAGCTGCTGAACCGCGCGCCATCGTCTTTCACCGGCAATAATTTCAAACTTACCATCGTCGCACTCCCGCACGACAATCGGTTGAATAATGCCGTGCGTTCGAATCGTCAGCGCAAGCTCGGCAATTTTTTCGTCATCAAAAATCGTCCGCGGCTGAAAACGGTTTGGGACGATTTGCGTAACTGGAATTTTCCGTACTTCTTCGTTGTCCGTTTTCTCAACTATTTCCTCTTGCTGTTCTTTTTCTCCAAAACTGAAGAAGCGTGAAAAAGGATGTTTCATTTCCCCACACCACCTTATAAAAGCTCTCCCCTAATGGTTACTCAATCGGAAGTTTATTTGGCACTCCTGGTTTCCGCGGATATTTGCTTGGTGTTTTCCGTTTTTTCTGAATCACAATAATCGTACGTTCGCTTTCTTCGACCGGTAGCGTAAATGAATGAACAGCCGCAATTTCCCCGCCTAATACTTTAATAGCTGTTTGCCCCTGTGCTAATTCTTCGCCCGCTGCCGCTGCTTTCATCGCGATAAATGTTCCGCTTACTTTGACGAGCGGAAGGCAAAGTTCGCTTAAGACAGACATGCGAGCAACAGCGCGAGCCGTCACGATGTCAAATGACTCACGAATGCCTTCTTTTCTGCCAAACGTTTCCGCACGGTCATGATAGAACGCTACCCCCTCCAATTCCAATTCAGAAGCAAGGGCGTGAAGAAACGTAATGCGCTTTTGTAACGAGTCGACAATGGACAACCGAATGTGCGGAAAACAAATTTTTAGCGGAACACTCGGGAAACCAGCACCTGCGCCGACGTCGCAAAGCGACAACGGCTTAGAAAAATCGTAATAAAACGCTGGTGAAATGGAATCAAAAAAATGTTTTACATAGACGCCTGGCTTGTCCGTAATTGCTGTTAAGTTCATTTTCTCGTTCCATTCCACTAACAGCTCGTAATACCGTTCGAATTGCGATAATTGCCAAGGAGAAAGGGAAATCCCCTTCTCCGCAAGCAACGTCTGAAACTGTTTTGTATCCATACGCCAATCCCTTCACTTTTTATTCATTCGACACTCGTGCGATTCTTCCTTGTTCTAAATAAACTAATAAAATCGAAATATCGGCTGGGTTTACGCCAGAGATACGGGACGCTTGTGCAATCGAGAGGGGTCGCACTTGTTTTAATTTTTGCCGCGCTTCTGTCGCAAGCCCAGTGATTGCATCATAATCAATATCCTCTGGGATTTTTTTGTTTTCCATTTTTTTAAGCCGTTCGACTTGTTGCAGTGATTTTTCGATATATCCTTCGTACTTCATTTGAATTTCTACTTGTTCAATAACATCAGCTGGAATCTCTTCCTCTGCTGGCGCCAGCAACTGAATATGTTCGTATGTCATTTCCGGTCTTCTTAGTAAGTCTGCTGCGCGAATACCGTCTTTGAGTTCGCTTCCCCCTGCTTGGCGAATAACTTCCTGCACTTGAGGCGTCGGCTTAATAATAAACGTTTGCAACCGTTTCTTCTCTTTTTCAATCGCCGCTTTTTTCGCTAAAAACTTTTCATAACGGGCATCGGAAATAAGCCCAATTTTGTAACCAATGTCTGTCAAGCGCAAATCGGCATTATCGTGACGAAGCAACAGACGATATTCCGCACGCGACGTCAACAAGCGATATGGCTCGTTCGTTCCTTTCGTAACAAGGTCATCAATTAGAACGCCAATATATGCGTCGGAGCGGCTTAAAATCAACTCTTCTTTTCCGAGCGCTTTTCTTGCGGCGTTAATCCCTGCAATCAATCCTTGTCCTGCCGCTTCTTCGTAACCAGATGTCCCGTTAATTTGCCCTGCAGTATATAAATGTTTTACAACTTTTGTTTCAAGTGTCGGCCATAGCTGTGTCGGCACGACCGCATCATACTCAATCGCATAGCCTGCCCGCATTAATTGTGCCTGTTCAAGCCCTGGGATCGTCGCTAAAATTTTCCGCTGAATATGCTCTGGCAAGCTCGTCGATAAGCCTTGAACGTACACCTCTTCTGTATTCCGACCTTCTGGTTCTAAGAAAATTTGGTGGCGCGGCTTGTCGTGGAAGCGAACAATTTTATCTTCAATTGATGGGCAATAGCGCGGTCCTGTCCCTTTAATCATGCCTGAATACATCGGCGACAAATGCAAGTTTTCATCAATCATTCGATGAGTTGCCTCCGTAGTGTATGTCAACCAACACGGGAGTTGGTCTGTAATATACTCCGTTGTTTCATAAGAAAACGCGCGCGGCACCTCATCTCCTGGTTGAATTTCCGTTTTGCTATAATCGATGGAACGACTATTGACTCGCGGAGGAGTTCCTGTTTTAAAGCGAACGAGTTCAAACCCTAGTTCTTCTAAATGCTCTGATAGCTTAATGGATGGTTGCTGATTATTCGGTCCACTTGAATATTTAATATCGCCAATAATAATTTCCCCACGCAAAAACGTCCCTGTCGTAATGACGACAGCTTTCGCGTAATAATGCGCTCCCGTATGGGTGATTACTCCTTTACATACCCCGTCCTCGACAATTAACCGTTCCACTTTCCCTTGCAGTAGCGTTAAGTTTTCTTCATTTTCTAGCGTCTTTTTCATTTCATGTTGATACAAAAACTTGTCAGCTTGCGCCCGCAATGCACGAACAGCTGGACCTTTGCCAGTGTTCAACATACGCATTTGAATATATGTTTTATCAATATTTTTTGCCATTTCCCCGCCCAATGCGTCAATTTCGCGGACAACAATCCCTTTCGCTGGACCGCCGATGGACGGGTTGCATGGCATAAATGCAACCATATCAAGATTTAACGTAATCATTAGCGTTTTGGCTCCGATGCGCGCCGCAGCTAATCCTGCTTCACACCCCGCATGGCCCGCACCGACTACGATAACGTCATACGTACCACCATGGTATTCCATAATCTAGCCTCCTTTTATTTTCCTAAACAAAATTGCGAAAAGAGCTGATCAATTAAGCTTTCATGAACGGTATCACCAATAATTTCACCAAGCAGTTCCCACGCTCGTGTTAAGTCAATCTGCACGATATCAATCGGCACAAAAGCTTCAATCGCGGTGATTGCTTCTTCGATTGCTTGCTTGGCTTGGTGAAGGAGAGCGATATGCCGCGAATTTGACACATATGTTAAATCGCCTGCTTCGACTCCTCTAGTAAAAAATAACCGCGCAATCGCCTCTTCTAATTCATCTATTCCCTTTTCTTCCAGCAACGATGTCGTAATAACCGGACGACCTGCCGCAAGCCCCTGAACACGTTCCATTTCAATTTTTTGCGGCAAATCCGTTTTGTTGACGATAACGATAGTTTCTTTTCCTTCAACAGTCGCAAAAAGTTGCTCGTCCTCTTCAGTTAACGGTTCATTATAGTTCAGTACTAATAAAATTAAATCGGCCGCCTTTACCACTTGCTTTGAACGCTCGACACCAATCCGTTCAACAATATCCTCCGTTTCACGAATGCCCGCCGTATCGATTAGTTTTAAAGGGACACCACGAACGTTAACATATTCTTCAATCACATCTCTTGTCGTTCCAGGAATGTCCGTAACGATTGCTTTATTTTCATGAACAAGGTTATTTAACAGTGATGATTTTCCAACGTTCGGTCGACCAATAATGGCTGTAGCCAACCCTTCTCGCAATATTTTCCCTTGTTGAGCAGTTTGCAATAATCGCTCGATTTGCTCACGGACGTATGTTGCCTTTTCTAGAAGCAACTGATGCGTCATTTCTTCGACATCATCGTATTCTGGATAATCAATGTTTACTTCCACATGGGCAAGAGTTTCTAAAATCGTTTGCCGCAAATGGCGAATCATCTTTGATAGTCGCCCTTCCATTTGGCTAAGCGCAACGTGCATTGCACGATCGGTTTTGGCGCGGATTAAGTCAATGACTGCTTCCGCTTGCGATAAGTCAATCCGTCCATTTAAAAATGCCCGCTTCGTAAACTCTCCAGGTTCTGCTAAGCGCGCACCATGCGTCAATACAAGCTGCAACACTTGGTTGACTGACACTAAGCCACCGTGGCAGTTAATTTCAACGACATCTTCCCGCGTAAATGTTTTTGGCGCTTTCATGACCGACACCATTACTTCCTCTATCGTCTGATCGTTCGTTGGGTCAATGATGTGGCCATAATGAATCGTATGGGAAGGGACATCTTTTAATCGTTTCCCACCCACTCCCCGAAAAATGCGATCGGCAATTGAAATTGCTTCCTTTCCGCTTAAGCGAACAATCGCAATCGCTCCTTCCCCCATCGGAGTGGAAATGGCTGCAATCGTATCAAACTCCATCTTAGTTTCACCTCACTTTAAAGGGTGTTATCTATTGTAAACAAAAACATTTTCTATCCACATCCAATAAGAAAGTAATCATTATCCATTTTAACTTATCCACATGTGAATAACAACAAGTTTCCCACTGGATAAGCAACAGAAAAAAGAGGCCGTCTCAACTGGTGAGATAGCCTCTTCGCCCGCGTTAGTACTGTCGATTCGTTCGTACGGGAGCGATAATGATATAGCGGTGCGGTTCCGTTCCGACAGAGTACGTTTTCACCTTTCCATTTGTCGCTAATGTCGCGTGAATCACTTTTCGTTCATATGCAGGGAGCGGTTCTAATTTGACTTCTTTTCCTGTTTTGAGCGCTTTTTCCGCTAACTTTTTCGCAAGCTGCATCAATACTTCTTGGCGTCTTACCCGATAATTTTCCGCATCAACAGTAATATGGATATACCCTTTCGCATACCGATTAGCCACAAGCTGCGTCAATAGTTGTAACGAGTTTAACGTTTGCCCGTGCTTTCCAATGACACGCGCTACTTGTTCCCCAACAATCATAAATTGAACATCTTTTTCATTTTCTGTCGTTTCAATATGAGCGGAAATTCCCATTTGTTCAATGACCTTTTTTAAAAAGGCTTCGGCCTCCTCGACAGGATGCGGTAACACCGTTGCTTTTACCACCGCTGGCTTATTACCAAAAATCCCGAACAACCCTTTTTTCCCTTCGTCCAACACACTAATTTCCACGCGATCTTTTGAAACTCCTAATTGACTTAATGCAAGCTGAATAGCTTCATCAACAGTGGAAGCGGTCGCGGTTACTTCTTTCACTTTTTCTGTCCCCCTGAATGAATAGATTTTAAATCAGGACCTTTGATGAAATACGTTTGCACAATGGAGAAAATGTTTCCTACTACCCAATAAAGCGACAACGCTGCTGGGAAGCTGATCCCGAACACAATAATCATAATTGGCATCATCCAAAGCATCATCGCCATTTGCGGATTTTGTTGTTCCATCCCCGCCATCATAATTTTCTGTTGGATAAATGTAGCGACACCAGCAACAACCGGCAAAATATAGTACGGGTCTTTTGCGCCTAAATCAAACCATAAGAACGAGTGGTCAGCGATTTCTCGTGTCCGCATAATCGCATGATAAAAACCAATTAATATCGGCGTTTGAATAAGCAAAGGGAAACAACCAGCCAGCGGGTTCACACCGTGTTTTTGGAACAGCAGCATCGTTTCTTGTTGCAACTTTTGCTGCGTTTGCATATCTTTTGAGCTATATTTTTCTTTCAGTTTTTGCAGCTCCGGCTGCAACGCCTGCATCGCTTTCGAGTTTCTTGTTTGCTGGATCATTAATGGTAAAATCGCTAAGCGAATGATGATTGTTACAATAATAATGGCCAGTCCGTAATTTCCTCCGAATGACTTAGCTACATACTTAATCAACCATGAAAGCGGATAAACGATATATTCGTTCCAAAATCCTTTGCTTTCCGGCGTGATAGGCTGATTAATTTGCGAACATCCTGAAACGAAAGCCACAAGTAAAATTAGTGTGACTATGAACCAAATTCGCCTCTTCACCTTCATTTTCCTCCTCACTTTTCCGCGTATATATTATCATTCATCATCGTTGAAATGGTTGGTTGACTAGGACCCCTGCTTTTTTTAACACGTGGATTAAACTTTTTTTCACCTCGGCATAATTCATTTCCGCCGTCGGTGTTCTGGCAATCACCACATAGTCTTTCCCTGGTACTATTTGCTCACGAAGTTCTAAAAAAACTTGGCGAATATAACGTTTCACCTGGTTTCTTACGACTGCTTTTCCAATCTTCTTGCTCACCGATAAACCGAGGCGGAAGAAAGGTTGCTCGGAACGATCTAATACATAAACGACAAACTGCCGGTTCGCCATCGATTTTCCTTTTTGAAACACTTGTTGGAATTCCTCATTTTTTTTGATTCGGTATTTTTTTTTCATCCCAAGGACAAACACTCCATTAGTTTATATTTAGATGGATAATCAACACTCGTGATATTTAGAAAAAAGACCACTGACGGTTCAGTGGCCTTATGCGGATAATACTTTTCTTCCTTTGCGGCGACGACGTGCAAGAACTTTACGTCCGTTTTTAGTGCTCATGCGCGCGCGGAAGCCGTGAACTTTGCTACGTTTACGCTTGTTTGGTTGGTACGTACGTTTCATTTATTATGACACCTCCCTGAGGAATAACTGTTACAGGCAGTCTTTCTAATTATAGTGAACAATGCGGCAAAATGTCAACTGTCCCAGGTGGCTCTTTTATCGTTTTTTCGCTGTGGATAAATTTATCTCCCTTTTTCTTTCATCCCCTACATTTATCGACATCTTTTTCACAATGTCTTGTGGTGTGGATAACGTTTTTTCCACAATATATGGGCATTGTGGATATTTTTTTTAAATCATTGCAACTCCTCATGTTATTTGATATTATATTCTTGTTTTCACTCTGGATTGTTTATCTGGATAACTTTATTATCCACAGAATGTGAATAACGTGTGGACACTTTATTCAGAAGTGTAGAAAAAAATATTCACACCTTGTGAATTTTGTCGAAATGCCGCTTTCTTTCCTTATTATACTATTTTTCCACATACGCATTTTTATAAGTATATATGCAGGCAGTTTTTAAGGTTGTACAAAAGTTGAACAGCCTTTGAAGAAAAGGAGGGCCAACGGGTGGAAAATATCGATGATTTATGGAATAAGGCGCTTGCGGAAATTGAAAAAAAGATTAGCAAACCTAGCTTCGAAACATGGTTAAAATCAACAAAAGCTCACTCATTGAAAGGTGACACACTCGTAATCGTAGCCCCTAATGAATTTGCTAGAGATTGGTTAGATTCCCGCTACGCGCATTTAATAGGCGAAACAATCTATGACATTACCGGCGAAGAGCTAACAATTAAATTTATTATCCCGCATAATCCGGAGGAAGAATTAGATCTCAAACCGACAACAAAAAAGCAACGAAAACTCGAAGAAGAGCAAACTGACTTCCCACAAAGCATGCTCAATCCGAAATATACGTTTGATACGTTCGTCATCGGTTCAGGAAACCGTTTTGCTCATGCAGCTTCCTTAGCTGTGGCTGAAGCGCCAGCGAAAGCGTATAATCCACTTTTTATTTACGGCGGGGTTGGACTAGGAAAGACACATTTAATGCATGCGATTGGTCATTATGTGATCGAGCATAATCCATCCGCGAAAGTCGTCTATTTATCTTCTGAAAAGTTTACAAACGAGTTTATTAATGCCATCCGTGACAATAAAGCCGACGATTTTCGCAATAAATATCGAAACGTGGACGTTCTACTAATTGATGATATTCAGTTTTTAGCGGGAAAAGAACAGACACAAGAAGAATTTTTCCATACGTTTAATACACTACATGAAGAAAGCAAGCAAATTGTGATTTCAAGCGACCGTCCGCCAAAAGAAATTCCAACTCTCGAAGACCGCCTTCGTTCACGGTTTGAGTGGGGACTAATCACTGACATTACTCCCCCTGATTTAGAAACACGAATCGCCATTTTGCGCAAAAAAGCGAAAGCAGAAGGATTCGACATCCCTAATGAAGTGATGCTTTACATCGCAAATCAAATTGACTCTAACATTCGTGAATTAGAAGGAGCTCTTATTCGCGTTGTCGCGTATTCATCCTTGATCAATAAAGAAATTAACGCCGATTTAGCGGCTGAAGCATTGAAAGATATTATTCCTAGCGCCAAACCGAAAGTGATTACTATCCAAGACATTCAGCGGGTAGTTGGAGAACATTTTAGTTTAAAGATGGAGGACTTTAAAGCCAAAAAACGAACAAAATCAGTAGCGTTTCCGCGCCAAATCGCCATGTACCTTTCTCGCGAACTGACAGATTGCTCTCTACCAAAAATCGGCGAGGAGTTCGGGGGACGAGATCACACGACCGTTATTCATGCGCATGAAAAAATTACGAAATTACTGCAAACAGATGTGCAATTACAAAAACACATTAAAGAAATTCAAGAAAAGCTAAAACATTAATTATTTTTGTGAATAATAGAAAAGGTTGCGCACAGTCTGTCCACATGTGGATAGACTGTATTTCCTTTGTTTTTTTTACTTATCCACATGTTAACAAGCCCTATTACTATTACTATTATTTTTTATATATAAAAAAATAACCTTACTTTTACGTTCAGGAGGAGATATTTGTGCGACTCACCATTCAACGGGAGCACTTAGCTCAAAGTGTGCAAGACGTGATGAAAGCAATTTCTTCACGAACGACAATTCCTATTTTGTCAGGTATTAAAATGGTGGCAATGGAACAAGGAGTAACATTGACAGGAAGCGACTCTGATATTTCGATTGAATCATTTATCCCCTCAGAAGAAGACGGAAAAATGATTGTAGAAGTACTAGATCCAGGAAGTATCGTCTTGCCTGCTCGTTTTTTTGCGGAAATTGTAAAAAAACTTCCGCAAGATACAGTAGAAATTGAGGTACAAGCGTCGAATGTCGTGCTTATTCGCTCTGGCAAAACTGAATTTAACCTAAATGGTTTAGATGCAGAAGAATATCCGCGTCTTCCGCAAATTCAAGAAGAGCATGTTTTCCAATTGCCAACAGATTTATTGAAAACAATCATCCGGCAAACGGTTTTTGCTGTGTCGATGTCGGAAACACGACCGATCTTGACAGGTGTCAACTGGCGAGTGGAAAATGGGGAACTTATCTGTATTGCAACAGATAGTCATCGTCTTGCTTTACGAAAAGCGAAAATCGAAATGGACCATCATTTATCTTACAACGTTGTTATCCCTGGAAAAAGCTTAAACGAATTAAGCAAAATTTTAGATGATACGAACGAAGCGGTTGAAATTGTGATGACAGAAAATCAAGTACTCTTCAAAACAAAACATTTGTTATTTTTCTCCCGACTTCTTGATGGAAACTATCCAGATACGTCCCGTTTAATCCCAACAGATAGCCAAACGGATGTTATTATTAATGCAAAAGAGTTTTTCCAAGCGATTGACCGGGCTTCTTTACTAGCGCGAGAAGGAAGAAACAATGTTGTCAAATTAGCCACGTTATCCGACAACAAGATTGAAGTTTCATCCATTTCTCCAGAGATTGGCAAAGTGACAGAAGAGATTCAATGCGAAGCAATCGAGGGGGAAGAACTAAAAATTTCTTTTAGCGCGAAATACATGATGGATGCCTTAAAAGCATTGGAAGGAACAGAAATTAAAATTAGCTTCACTGGAGCAATGCGTCCATTTATCCTTCGTCCGCTTCATACAGATACCATGCTTCAGCTGATTTTGCCAGTCAGAACGTACTAATGAGTTAAGCTGCTAGAAAAAAGAGTTTCTAGCGGCTTTCTTTTCTATTGGCAAATTTTTTAGTAAAATGAAGTAATGGACAGTTTTTAACGAAAGTGAGCGGTGAATGCATGAAACAAATCCAAATTTCAACGGAAACCATTACTCTTGGTCAGTTTTTAAAACTGGCGAACGTGATTGATACAGGTGGAATGGCCAAATGGTTTTTACAGACGAAAGAAGTATATGTAAACGGTGAACGAGAGACGCGCCGTGGTCGCAAGTTAACAAATGGAGACGTTGTTGATGTGCGTGAATTTGGTACTTTTGTCGTAAAAGGGATAGAGTAGGTGAAGAATCTTTGCTCTTGACACATTTATCGCTAAAAAATTATCGGAACTACAACAGCCAAGAAGTGACATTTGCTAATCATGTCAACATTATTTTAGGAGAAAATGCGCAAGGAAAGACTAATTTGATGGAAGCAATTTACGTGTTAGCCATGGCCAAATCCCATCGAACAGCAAATGATAAAGAATTGATTCGTTGGGAGGCGGAATATGCTAAAATAGAAGGGAGAGCGATGAAACGGAATGGTCCTCTCTCTTTACAGCTTGTTGTATCAAAAAAAGGGAAAAAAGCAAAAATAAACCATATAGAACAACGAAAATTAAGTCAATATATTGGTCATCTTCCCGTTGTTTTGTTTGCCCCAGAAGACTTATATCTCGTCAAAGGGGGACCTCAAGTAAGGCGACGTTTTATCGACATGGAAATCGGACAAATTTCCCCTGTCTACATGCATGATTTAAGCCTGTACCAAAAAATATTGCAGCAACGGAACCACTATTTAAAAGCGTTACAAACAAGGCAACAGCGCGACGAAACGATGCTTTCTGTATTAACGGAACAGTTGGTAGAATTGGCTGCGAAAATTACGCTAAAACGGTATGAGTTTTTGCGACTGTTGCAAAAATGGGCAGAGCCTATTCATCACGAAATTAGCCGTGGGCTAGAAAACCTTTCTATTCGTTATCATCCGTCGGTTGACGTATCAGAAAAGATAGAATTGTCGAGAATAGTAGAAGCGTATAGTGAAAAATTTGTTAAAATAAAGGAGAAGGAAATTGAACGGGGGTTGACGCTTGCTGGTCCACACCGCGATGATTTATCGTTCGACGTAAACGGAAAAGATGTACAAACGTTCGGCTCGCAAGGCCAGCAAAGGACAACCGCTTTATCTGTTAAATTAGCGGAAATCGAATTGATTTTCAAAGAAACAGGTGATTATCCAATTCTTTTACTAGACGACGTTCTTTCAGAACTTGATGATTTTCGGCAAACGCATTTATTGAATGCGATTCGACAAAAAGTCCAAACATTCGTTACGACGACAAGTATTGATGGGATTGAGCATGACGTCATAAAAGAAGCAGCTGTTTACCACGTGTGTTCTGGCCAAATAACCCAATGAGTTTTGACCGTCAAAGGAAAGCGTAGGTGATTAGCATGACAATGGAACAAAAAATCGAACATATGTATGATGAAAGTCAAATCCAAGTATTAGAAGGCCTTGAAGCAGTTCGGAAACGACCTGGCATGTATATTGGGTCTACCGGCTCGAAAGGACTCCATCATTTAGTATGGGAAATCGTGGACAACAGCATTGACGAGGCATTGGCCGGATACTGTACAGAAATTCATGTAACGATTGAAGAAGATAATAGCATTACGGTTGCAGATAACGGACGTGGTATCCCTGTCGGTATTCAAGAGCAAATGGGTCGACCAGCGGTAGAGGTCATTATGACTGTGCTACATGCTGGTGGGAAGTTTGGCGGCGGTGGATATAAAGTATCTGGAGGGCTTCACGGTGTTGGTGCCTCTGTCGTCAACGCACTGTCACAAGAATTGGAAGTTTTTGTTTACCGAGAAGGGAAAATTCACTACCAAAAATATGAGCGTGGTGTTCCGTGTGCTGATTTACAAGTAATTGGCGAAACCGATCGGACGGGAACAACCACCCACTTTAAACCAGACCCAGAAATTTTCACGGAAACGACCGAGTACGATTACGATACACTTGCGAACCGGTTGCGCGAATTAGCTTTTTTAAATCGCGGTATCCGTATTATTCTTGAAGATAAGCGCGGAGAAAAGCGGCGCAACGAATACTATTATGAAGGTGGAATTAAATCGTATGTCCAACATTTAAACCGGACGCGCGAAGTGCTTCATGAAGAACCGGTGTATATTTTTGGGGAACGAGACGGGATTTATGTAGAAATTGCCCTCCAGTATAACGATAGTTACACTAGCAATATTTACTCATTTGCAAATAACATTCATACGCACGAAGGCGGAACGCATGAGGCTGGGTTTAAAACAGCGCTGACACGTATCATTAACGATTATGCGCGCAAGCATCATATTTTCAAAGACAATGACGCGAACTTAACTGGTGAAGATGTCCGCGAAGGGTTGACAGCAATTGTTTCTGTAAAGCACCCGTCCCCACAATTCGAAGGACAAACAAAAACAAAGCTTGGCAATAGCGATGCAAGAACAGCAACAGATGCTATTTTTTCTGAGCAGTTTGAAACGTTTTTATTAGAAAATCCAGCCGTTGCTCGGAAAATTGTAGAAAAAGGAATGATGGCTGCCCGTGCACGTGTAGCTGCAAAGAAAGCGCGTGAATTAACACGCCGAAAAAGCGCACTAGAAATTTCTAACTTGCCTGGAAAATTAGCAGACTGCTCATCGAAAGATCCATCCATTAGCGAATTGTACGTTGTGGAGGGGGATTCAGCGGGCGGTTCTGCAAAACAAGGACGTGACCGGCACTTCCAAGCTATTTTGCCATTGCGTGGAAAAATTATTAACGTCGAAAAAGCAAGGTTAGATAAAATTTTATCAAACAACGAAGTGCGAGCGATTATTACTGCGCTAGGGACAGGAATCGGGGAAGATTTTGATATTACGAAAGCACGGTATCATAAAGTCATTATTATGACCGATGCGGATGTAGATGGTGCTCATATCCGCACATTGTTACTCACCTTTTTTTATCGCTATATGCGGGAGTTGATTGAGCATGGCTACGTATATATTGCTCAACCACCGCTTTATAAAATCCAACAAGGAAAGCGGATCGAATATGCTTATAACGACCGACAACTTGAAAAAATTTTGATGCAACTTCCAGAGAACCCAAAGCCGGGTATTCAACGCTATAAAGGTCTTGGAGAAATGAACCCGGAACAATTGTGGGAAACAACGATGAATCCAGAAACGCGGACATTGCTTCAAGTAAGCCTACAAGATGCGATTGAAGCGGATGAAACGTTTGAAATTTTAATGGGCGATAAAGTAGAGCCGCGCAGACAGTTCATTGAAGAAAACGCTCGATATGTAAAAAATCTAGATATTTAAAGTTGTACGGAGAGTGTCGCTTATCACCCTCCCCCAGATAAAAATGAGTTTAAAAGGGAGGTTTTGAAAAAATGTCAGAAAACCAAAATTCACGAATTCGCGAAGTGAATATTAGCCAAGAAATGCGCTCGTCTTTTCTTGATTATGCAATGAGCGTTATTGTGTCACGGGCGCTGCCTGATGTTCGAGATGGGTTGAAGCCGGTTCACCGCCGCATTTTATACGCAATGCACGATTTAGGAATGACAGCGGACAAGCCTTATAAAAAATCAGCGCGCATCGTTGGGGAAGTTATCGGGAAATACCATCCACATGGTGATGCAGCTGTTTATGACACGATGGTGCGGATGGCGCAAGATTTCAACTATCGTTATATGTTAGTGGACGGGCACGGAAACTTCGGCTCGATTGATGGCGATGCAGCGGCAGCTATGCGTTACACGGAAGCGCGCATGTCGAAAATCTCGATGGAACTATTGCGCGATATTACGAAAGATACGATTGATTATCAAGATAACTACGATGGTTCGGAAAAAGAGCCAGTTGTTTTGCCTTCACGTTTTCCAAATTTACTTGTCAACGGCTCATCGGGGATTGCAGTTGGGATGGCGACAAACATCCCCCCGCATCAGCTCGGTGAGATAGTAGATGCACTTTTAGCATTAAGTCAAGATCCGGAAATGACGATTGCTGAATTGATGGAATTTATCCCTGGACCAGATTTTCCAACCGGCGGACAAATCATTGGTCGTAGCGGCATTCGTAAAGCGTATGAAACAGGTCGTGGTTCAATTACGTTGCGGGCAAAAGTGGAAATTGAACAAAAAGAAAACGGCAAGGAAAGCATTATCGTTCACGAACTTCCTTATCAAGTGAACAAGGCAAAATTGATTGAACGAATTGCCGAACTTGTCCGCGAGAAAAAAATTGATGGTATTACTGATTTGCGGGATGAATCAGACCGAAATGGTATGCGAGTGGTCATGGAAATTCGTAGAGATGCCAATGCGAAAGTGATTTTAAACAATTTATATAAACAAACAGCGTTACAAACGAGCTTTGGCATTAATATGTTGGCGCTTGTCGACGGACAACCGAAAGTACTAAATTTAAAAGAATGCTTAACTCACTATTTAGACCATCAAAAAATCGTTATTCGTCGTCGTACAGCGTATGAACTGAAAAAAGCAGAAGCAAGAGCGCATATTTTAGAAGGGCTTCGCATTGCGCTTGACCATTTAGATAAAGTCATTCACTTAATTCGTCATTCACAAACAACAGAAATGGCGAAAGAAGGGTTAATGCAAAAATTTTCGTTAACGGAAAGACAGGCGCAAGCGATTTTAGATATGCGTTTGCAAAGATTGACTGGGTTAGAGCGAGAAAAAATCGAACAAGAATACCAGGAACTTGTTCGACTTATCGCGGAATTGCGTTCGATTTTAGCAGACGAAGAAAAAGTGTTGCAAATTATTCGAACCGAATTAACAGAAATAAAAGAACGATTTAACGATGAACGAAGAACGGAAATTATAAGCGGTGGGGTTGAAGAGTTTGCAGATGAAGATTTAATCCCTTGTGAACAAATCGTCGTGACATTGACACATAAAGGATACATTAAGCGGATTCCGCTTTCCACGTATCGGAGTCAAAAGCGTGGCGGAAGAGGAGTTCAAGGCATGAATACGAGCGAGGATGATTTTGTTGAACATCTTCTCATTACATCAACACACCATACTATTTTGTTTTTTACAAATAAAGGAAAGGTGTATCGGGCAAAAGGATATGAAATCCCTGAGTTCGGTCGAACGGCGAAAGGAATTCCTATTGTTAATTTGTTAGAAATCGATAAGGACGAGTGGATTAATACGATTATTACAATCGATGAGTTTGATGATAATTCGTTCTTGTTCTTTACCACAAAGCAAGGGATTGCGAAACGATCCCCGCTCTCTTCGTTTGCTAACATTCGTAATAATGGGCTAATCGCTATTTGTCTTCGCGAAGGAGACGAGTTAATTTCTGTGAAATTGACCGATGGCTACAAACATATTATTGTCGGGACGAAACATGGCATGCTCATTCGTTTTCCAGAAACCGATGTGCGAACGATGGGAAGAAGTGCGACAGGGGTAAAAGCAATTACGTTAGAAGGCGATGATGAAGTCGTCGGAATGGAAATTTTAGAAGAAGAAGACGATGTGCTCGTTGTCACGAAAAATGGATACGGAAAACGGACAAAAGCGTCAGAATATCGCGTTCAGACGCGGGGTGGAAAAGGATTAAAGACGTGCAACATTACCGAGAAAAACGGAACAGTTGTTGCAGTGAAAACAGTGACAGATGAAGAAGATTTAATGTTAATGACAACGAATGGGATTTTAATTCGTATCGCTGTAAGCGATATTTCGCGAATGGGGAGAAATACAAAGGGCGTCAAACTTATTCGTTTATCTGGCGACCATGAATACGTTGCAACGGTTGCGAAAGTTTCACGCGAAGAAGAAAAAGAGCTAGAAAGCAGTGACGAAGGATAATCCCATTTCACTGAAAAAAATATACGCTTTCAGCTGACGAAGAAAAGTCTTAGACGCTCCCTTCGTCAGTTTATCATTCTAAAAAGCTGACTTCCATTGAGGAAGAAGAGAGGAAAAGCGGGGGAAACTGGGGGAGGAATATGTTTCGAGTAAAAATTAAGCAACTGCAAGAAGGATGTATTTTGGCGGAGGATGTCATCGGAAAAACACATAAACCGATTATTCCTAAAAATACCGTATTAACACCGACGTTGCTTCATGTGCTGGAAAAATTTTTGATAGAAGATGTTTACGTGGAATCTGTTTTAGCGAATGGCCAGCCGTTTAAACCAGCAGAAGTAATTCCACAAATCTCGCCTAGCGGAACCGCTGAAGAAGAGGAAGAGTTAATCACCCTGTATTTAAAAGCAGTACAGCGGTATAAAAAAGTATTTCAATCATGGCATTCAGGGATGGCAATTGATATTAACGAAATTCGAGCAATCATCTTACCATTGTTAGACCGTTTCATTGATAAACGGAGTGAGTTGCTTACGCTATATCGTTATACAACTAAAGAAGATTATTTATATCATCATGCGGTAAGCGTCGGGCTATTATCAGGATTTTTAGCAAAATGTTTAAATTATAGCCAAGGTGATTATTACCAAATTGCGCTAGCTGGTTTTTTGAGTAATTGTGGGATGGCGAAAATTGATGAAAAAATTTTAATGAAAAAGTCTGCTTTGACGTCAGAAGAGTATAGAGAAGTAAAGCAACATTCTGTTTTTGGATATAAAATGGTGCAAAAAACCCCTTTTATACAAGAAGGAGTAAAATTAGCGGTATTGCAGCACCACGAACGGAATGACGGAAGCGGCTACCCATTCGGAATTACTGATAAACAAATTCATCCATATAGTAAAATCGTGGCGGTGGCTGATGTATATCAAGCGATGGTATCAGAGCGTCTTTATCGAAAAAAAGAGTCTCCGTTTAAAGCATTGGAACAGATTCAAAAAGAAAGCATTCCTGTTAGAAAGGTTTTGGGGGACTTGAAAGAAAAAAGCCCTCTTGGTATGATGCAGGGGTACCAACAAACACCTATCATCCAACCAAGGAGGACTTACTATGAATTGTACACAAAATCGCAAAATTGAACAAGTCACCGATCAAACATTAGTGATTGGAATGGATATTGCCAAGCAAAAACATTACGCAGCGATCGTGGACGCACGAGGTCGGGTACTGAAAAAGTCGTTTCCGGTGTTCCAGTCGAGATTCGGATTTGAACAGTTCTATGCGTTGATCCAAGAGGCGATGAGGGAGTTTGGCAAAACGGAAGTGATCGTCGGAATCGAACCGACCGGACATTACTGGTTGAACCTCGCCTACTTCCTCGAGGAAAAAGGGATCCCGTTGGTGATGGTTAACCCGATGCACGTCAAACGGTCGAAAGAACTCGACGACAACTTGCCAACGAAGCATGATGCCAAAGACGCCCTAGTCATCGCAAGACTGGTCAAAGACGGACGTTTTAGCTATCCACGTATTCTCCATGAGGTGGAGGCGGAATTGCGGGCAGGAAGTACGTTTCGAGAGTCATTAATCAAGGAACGGAATGCCGTCCACAATCAAATGATTCGTTGGCTGGATCGGTACTTCCCTGAGTTTGTGCAGGTGTTTCCGTCGTTTGGCAAAATGGCATTGGTGGTGTTAGAAAAAACGCCATTTCCGATGGACATCGCAAGTCAGACGATAGAGGGGCTCATGGAGCGTTATCGGCAAAGCGAGGCGCTAAAATGCCCACAGAAACCGAAAGTGCAAAAGCTGTTAGAGATGGCTCGCCATTCGATTGGCATCACGGAAGGA